>JAEUHO010000588.1 GCA_016795345.1 Planctomycetia bacterium
CGCGCACCGCTTCGCGCCGGGGCACGCGACCCTCCTCGTGGGCGAGCGCGCGGGCGCCGACGCGCTCCTCGCGGCGCTCGCCGACGGCGAGCGCCGGTTCCGCGTCGTGCACCTCGCCTGCCACGGGCTCGTCGACCCGGACCGGCCGTCGGGCTCCGGCCTGCTCCTCGCCGGCGGGAAGGTGCTCGACGTGGACCGCATCCAGCGCGAGCGGTGGCGCGCCGACCTCGTCGTCCTGTCGGCGTGCGAGTCGGGCCGCGGGCGCGTCGTGCAGGGCGAGGGCGTGTTCGGCCTCGTCCGCGCGGCGCTGCTCGCCGGCGTGCCGCGCGTCGTGACGAGCCAGTGGGTCGTGTCGGACCGGGCCACGCGCCGGTTCATGGACCGCTTCTACGACGCGCACCTCGGGCGCGGCCTCTCCGCGGCGACCGCGCTCACCGACGCCAAGCGCGCCGCCCTCGCCTCCGGGGGCGAAGACGCGTCCCCGTCCCGCTGGGCCGCGTTCGTCCACTGGGGCGCGCCCTGACGGCGCGGCCGCCGGCCCCCCGCGGGATCAGGCGCGCGTGGCCCAGACCAGCGCCGCGCTCTTGAACGAGAGCGTCTCGTAGCCCTGGTCCTTCCAGCCCGGCCGGTGGAACGCGGCGCGGAACTCCGGGATCCACTCCGAGCGCAGGATCAGGTCCGCCAGCGTGTGGTCGAAAACGTTGCTCCACTCCGGGTGGAGCTTCGGCGCGAACGTGTCGAGCACCCAGAACCACCGCCGCCAGATCCACCGCTGGATCCCCTTGTGGGGCCGCGCGAAGTCGTGCAGCACGACGATCCCGCCGGGCCGCACCAGCGGCAGCAGGTGGTCCACCATCTCGACCGCGTTCACGTACTTCGGGATGTAGCACGAGACGACCGCGTCGAACGGCGCGCGGTCCGACACGTCCACCTTCGTCGCGTCGCCGAGCCGCCACTCCACGCGCGCCGCGTCGTCGGGGAACCGGCCCTTCGCGATCTGCTGGTAGTCGTCCGTGAGGTCCACGCCCACGAGCCGCGCCTGCGGGCAGTGGTCGAGCACCATCCGCGACAGGATCCCGGTGCCGCTCGCCAGCTCGAGGACGTTCTTCGCGTCCTTCGGCACCTTCGCGAGCAGCGCCTTCTTCCACCGCTTGTCGAGCCCCAGCGTCGTCCAGCGCACCACGCGGTCGTACGACTTCCCGGTGCCCGGGAAGAACCGCTTGGCGAGCGCCTGGCCGGAGAACTCGGTGGCGGGGGACGAGGGGGGCGTCGTCATGGGGCGGGATTGTGCCCGGGACCGCGGGCCCGGCCCCCGGCAATTCGGCGCGCGGCTCCGCCCGCGCCCCGCTCGCTCCGCCCGCGCGGGCGCCCTCTACTCGAGCACGAACGACACCTTCATCGTCACGCGCCACTCGACGACCTCGTTCTTCGCGACCACCACCTTCTGCTCGGCGACCCACGCGCCCTTGATGCCCTTCACCGTCTTGCCGGCGCGGGCGATCCCGGTGCGGATCGCGTCCTCGAAGCTCTTCTTCGACGACGCCGTGATCTCGATGACCTTCGCGACGCTGGACATGGGGCCGCTCCTCTCGGGGGGCCCGGCGGGACGCGCCGGGCGGACGGGCAGTGTACGGCCGGGACGGGCCCGCCGTGGCGGCCCCGGGGACGCGCCCCGGCTCCCTCGACCGCGATCCGGCGCCCCCGACCCGGCTCCCGCGAACGCGACCCCTCTCCCGGGACCGCGAGGCCCGGCGGCCGGCGGGCCTCGCGGTCCCGGGACGCCGACCGACCCCTTGAGTGCGGGGCCGGAACGGTCGATCATGGGGAGGTGGGGTGGGCCGTCCGCGGCCCGATGGGGGTGCTCTGCCCACCGGAGCGCCCGCGTGCACGCGTCCGTCGTCCGTTGCCGTCGCGCGGCCGCCCTCGGCTGCGTGCTCTTCCTCGGTCTCGCGCTCGCCACCGCCTGCGGCGGCGGCGGTCCCGGCGGCGGTCCCGGCGGCGACGCGGGCGGCGGCCCGACGCCCCCGGGCCCGACGCCGCCCGTCGCGGGGAGCGTGCCGTACCCGATCGTGTACGTGCGTCAGCCGCGGCGCGGCGACACCGACCGCATCCTGTGGCCCGAGGTGTTCCACCCCGCGACGCTCGAGCCGGGGAGCGACCTCGTGCTGCTGCGGACCGACGGGACCGAGGAGGTGCTCGTCGCGGCCGGGGTCGGCGCGGTGACCGACCCGTTCCCCTCGTTCGACGCGACGTGGGTCTACTACGCGTTCGTCGCCGACGCGCGACCGAGCGCCGTGAACACGCAGCGCGGCAACCTGCCCTACTCGGGCAGCGACATCTACCGCGTCCGCGTCGCGGACCGGCGCGTCGAGCGGCTCACGCACGGCGAGTTCACGCCGAACACGGGCATGGGCGCGTTCCACCCGACGAACCCCGTCGACCCGGGCCCCGCGTACGACCGGCTCGGCTACGGCGTGCTGAACCTCGGGCCGTGCCCGGTGGCGGGCGGCAAGGTGGCGTTCGTGAGCAACCGCAACGGCCTCGTGCCGCCGAAGGGGTTCACGAACCCGACGCTGCAGCTGTTCGTGATGGACGAGGACGGCGGCAACGTGACGCCGATCGCGCCCATGACCATCGGCAGCGCGCTCCACCCGACGCCGACGGCCGACGGGCGGCTCATGTTCTCGACGTACGAGAGCCAGGGCCTGCGCGACGAGCGGATGTGGGGGATCTGGTCGATTGAGCCCGACGGACGGCAGTGGCGGCCCGTCGTGTCGGCGTTCCGCGAGGGCCAGGCGTTCCACTTCCAGACGCAGCTCTCGGGCGGCGACCTCGTCGTCGTCGACTACTACAACCTGAACAACGAGGGGTTCGGCGCGTTGTACCGCCTGCCGTCGTCGGTGCCCGCGGGCGAGGCGGCGTTCTATCCGGCGCGGCTCGCGGACAACCCCGAGATCGCGCGCACGGTGGGCGCGGGTTTCTCGTACCCGTTCCGCATGCCGTTCACGCCGAAGGGCCTGCGGTCGATCACGCCGTTCACGCTCGGCGACGACGAGGCCGCGCCCGTCGGCGCGGGCGGCGCGCGCGTCGGCAAGTTCACGCACCCGAGCGGCGCGCCCGGCGGCGACCTGCTCGTGGTGTGGACGCCCGGGCCCGCGAACCTCCTGAACCGTCCGAGCCCGTTGCCGGCGGTCGACGCGGGGCTCTACGTCGTGCCGTCGGGCGAGACGCTCGCGGGCCCGTCGGGCCTCGTGCTCGTGCGGAACGACCCCGCCTACAACGAGGCGTGGCCCCGCGCGCTCGTCCCGTGGAGCGCGGTGCACGGCACGGCGGAGCCGCCGGTGCTGCCGTGGCTGCCGAACGACGGCACGGCGCACGCCGCGCTGCCGCCGGGCACGCCGTTCGGCATCGTGGGCACGAGCAGCGTGCTGAAGCGCGAGTCGTTCCCCGGCGCGACGACGTCGCCGGGCGCGTGGGACGGGCTCGACGCGTTCAACACCTACGAGAACGGCCAGAGCAGCAACTGGGGCGTGCAGGGGGCCGAGGCCGGCCGGTACGCCGACGACGACGTGTGGGCGATCCGCCTGCTCGCGATGGAGCCGAACACGCACCGCTCGTACGGGCCCGGCGAGGGCCGCCACTTCGAGAGCCACGCGAACGAGCGCCTCCGCATCCTCGGCGAGCTCCCGGTGCGCAACCGCAACCCCGACGGCTCGCCCCTGCTCGACCCCGAGGGGCGGCCCGACACGTCGTTCGCCGCGAAGCTGCCCGCGGACACGCCGTTCACGTTCCAGCTGCTCGACCGCCGCGGGCTCGTCCTCACGATGGCGCAGACGTGGCACCAGGTGCGGCCCGGCGAGGTCCGCTGGGACTGCGGCGGCTGCCACGCGCACAGCCAGCAGCCGCTCGCGTTCTCGTCCACCGCGGCGAGCCGCGCGGGCTACGCGATGTTCGACCTCGCGAGGAAGACGCCGCTCCTGACCGTCGACGCCGGCGGCGCGCCCGCCGTGCGCGAGGTCGACGCCGCGGTCGTCGACGTCGAGTTCCTGCGCGACGTCCGGCCGATCCTGCGCCGTTCGTGCGCGCCTTGCCACTCGGGCGACGAGGCGTCGGCGCCCGGGCGCCTCGTCCTCGACGGCGCCGACACGCTCGGCGGCCTGCCGGGCGACTGGGTCCGCCTCGCCGGCGACCGCGCGGGCGCCCACGGCGTGCCGAGCCTCCTCTCGTACGGCTGGCGCCAGACGAACGCGAGCCGCTACGTGCGCATGTTCCAGAGCCGCCGCAGCCTGCTCGTCTGGAAGGTCTTCGGCGAGCGCCTCGACGGCTGGACGAACGCCGACCACCCGACGGAGTCGGTGCCGGGCGACCCGGCGTCGCTCCCGGCGGGCGTCCATGTGAACGCGGCCGACCTCGACTTCACGGGCACGATCATGCCGCCGCCCGGCGGCGCGCCCGCGCTCACGGAGGACGAGAAGCGCACGATCGCGCGCTGGGTGGACCTCGGCTGCCCCCTCGACACGGGCGCGCTCGACGGGCACCCGACCCTCGGCTGGTTCGGCGACGACCAGCGCCCGTGCCTGACGGTCTCGTCGCCGCGCCCCGGGGCGAACGCCGCTCCCGTCGCGGCGATCCGCGTCGGCGTCGCCGACGGCAACAGCGGGATCGCCCCGGGCTCGCTCTCGATCCGCGTCGATCGCGTCGTGAACGGCCGCGCGGCCGGCGCCGAGCTCGCCGACCTCGCGGTCGCGGCCGGCGACGGGATCGTCGAGGTGCCGCTCGCCGCGCCGTGGGGCGCGGGGGTCGCGGGCACGGTCACCGTGCGCGTGCGCGACCGCCAGGGCAACACGACGGAGGTCGTGACGCGCTTCCGGGTCGAGTGACGCGAGGCCCGGCGGCCGCCGGGCCTTGCGTCCCGGGACCCTCGACCGCGACCCGTGTACGGCGCGCCACGGCCCGCCACGGCCGCGACGGCCTGCGACGGTCCGCCACGGAACCGTTGCGCGCGCCGGTCGAGCGGCGTGGCGCGCCCGGCCGGTGCGAGACTACGGGGGCATGACCCTGCGCCGCCTCGTCCTGCGGCACGTCTTCGCGCACCCGGTGCGCGCGGTGCTGCTCGCGGGGCTCGCGGCGCTGTCGATCTTCCTGCTGGTGTTCCTGCGGACCCTCGTGACGGGGCTCGGCGCGGGGGCCGCGGCGGCGGCGCCCGATCGCGTGATGGTGCAGAGCGGCGTGGGCCCGATGGCGGAGCTGCCGGCGTCGTACCTCGACACGTTGCGCGAGATGCCGGGCGTCCGGTCCGTTGCGCGGTGGTCGTGGTTCGGCGGGCGGCTCGCGGGCGACGACGCGTTCTTCGCGTGCATGGCCGTCGACCTCGACGTGGCGCTCGCCCAGTACCCGGAGTTCGTGGTGCCGGCGGAGGAGCGGGCGGCGGCGCTCGCGGACCGGCGCGGGATCGTCGTCGGGCGCGACCTCGCGCGGCGGCACGGGTGGCGCGTGGGCGACACGGTGCCGGTCCTCGGGACGTTGTACCCGCTCGACGACGGCCGCGCGTGGGAGCTGACGGTGCGCGGGATCTACCGCTCGACGGACCCGTCGATGCCCGAGGTGGTCGTGTTCATGCACTGGGAGCACCTCGAGGCGACGCGGCGGACGCTGCGGCTCGGCGCGGCGACGGCGGCCACGGTCTCGTTGTTCAGCCTGAAGCTCGCGCCGGAGGCGACCCCCGAGGCCGTGTGCGCGGCGGTGGACGCGCGGTGGGCGGCGGGGCCGATCCGCACGCATACGCAGACCGAGCGGATGCACCGGGCCGAGGAGGTCGGGATGTTGACCTCGATGATCGGGTGGCTCGGGATGCTCGGGGGCGTCGTCGTGGCCGCGACGCTGCTGCTCGTGGGCAACGCGATGGGGATCGTCGTCGCGGACCGGCGCAAGGAGGCGGGGGTGCTGCTCGCGCTCGGGTTCCCGGACCACGTGATCGCGCGGCTGGTCGTGCTCGAGGCCGCGCTCGTCGTCGGCGCGGGCGGGCTCGTCGGGACCGCGGCGTCGGTCGCGATCGGGCCGCTCGTCCGCCGCGCGCTCGCGTTCGGCGGCTACCTCGTGCGCGCCGACACGGTGGCGCTCGCGGTCGCCGTGAGCGTGGGCCTCGGCGTGCTCGGCGGGCTCGGGCCGGCGTGGCGGCTCGGGCGCGTGCGGCCCGTCGAGGTGTTCCGCGAGGAGGCGTGAGCGGCGCGGGCACGACGACGGCCGGGACCCGTGGGGCCCCGGCCGTCGGAGGGGACGCGTGGCGTCCGCGCGGCGCGTCAGAGCGACAGGTTGACCTGCGTGCCCGCGCCGCCGGTGACCGTCGCCGAGCCCGTGTCCGTCGACGTGCCGTTGCCGGCCTCGACCGTGTAGTCGCCGGCCGGGACGGGGTCGAGCAGGTACTCGCCCGTGACCGGGTCGGCGCCCACGGACGCGACGACGAGCCCGTTCCACAGCAGGCGCACGGTGACGTTCTCGCCCGCCGGCGAGACGTTGCCCCAGATGGAGCCCGCGGACGCCGGCGCGACGGCGAAGTCCAGCGCGCCCGGGGCCGCGCCGTTCGTCACGACGACGCCGAGGTTCGACGCGTACGCGTAGCCCGCCGCGATCGCGACGAAGTCGTACGTGCCGTCGGGGAGCACCAGCGCCCACCCGCCGACCTCGTCCACGGCCGTGGACGCGACCTCGACGCCGCCCTGCTGGGCCGACACGACGGTCCCGGCCGGCAGGCCCGAGAAGTCCGTCGTCGTGACCGTGCCGCCGACGCCGCCGTCGGCGTCCACGACCGTGGGGACGACGCGCAGGCGCGGCTTGAGGCGGTAGACGTGGCCCTTGCCGCAGCGGTGCACCGAGCGGCGCACGTCGAAGTCGAGCGTGAGGACCGTCGTGACGCCGGCCTCGATGGTGAAGTCGTGCCCGAGCTTGATGCCGGTCTGCTCGCCGCTCGGCACCACGAGCGGGTGGGCCTCGCCGGCGACGACGACGTAGTTCTTCAGCGCCTCGGCCGGCAGCGTCTCGCGGTCCTGCTTGCTGTCCCGCGCGACGATGAGCCGGATCGAGTGGTAGCGGCCGGGCTCGAACGACCCGCCGCCGAGCACGGCCTCGACGCCGTGCTGGAGCTCGAGGAGGTCGTACTGCCCCGGCACCGACGTGATCGTCTCGACGACGTCGTTGTCGTCGTCGCCGTCGTCGTCGCCGCGCTTGCGGCCGCGGCGCTCGTCGCCGTCGTCGTCGTCCCCGCCGCCGCCCGGGCGCGGGCGGTCGTTGCGCGCGGTCTCGACGGGGGTCTCGTCGCCGGCGCCGTCCACCTCGCGGCGGACCTCGACGCGCTCGATCGTGACGTAGACGTGCTCGATGTCCTTCGCGGGCGCGTCGTGCATCCGCACCTCGACGCGACCGGTCGTGGGGACGGTCGCGCCGGTCCCTCCGGCGCCACCGCCGCCGCAGGCGGTCAGCGCGGCGAGCACGAGCGAGCAGCCGAGGGTCGCGGGCAGCCGCAGGGCCGCCGGCGTACGGGGAATCGCGGGCATGGAACCTCCCGGAGCGAGCAGGTCCCGTCCCACGAGCACCGTCCTCCATGTCGGCCGTTCGCCCCCTCGGTCTGTAGCCCGTTCCGGCGCCGGCCCCCCGTTGCCGGTTCCGCCCTTCGGTGCCGGTCCCAGAGTGGCGGAACCGCGCGGCGCTCGGTCGCGGGGGACGCGAGGCCCGGCCCCCAGCGAGTCCGCCCCGTGATGCCGGTCGATGCCGGTCGCGGATGCGCGGGGCGTTTCCCGGTGGACCGATGCGGGATACAAGGACGGGATGGAAGTCGACCCGGGCACGTTGTCGCCGCGCGAGGCCTACCGCTTCATGACGGCCTGCCTCGTCCCCCGGCCCATCGCCTGGGTCAGCACCCTCGACGCCGAGGGCCGCGCCAACCTCGCCCCGTTCAGCTACTTCGGCGGCCTCTCGTCGGACCCGCCCACGGTGATGGTCAGCGTCGGCCGGCGGAAGGGCGTGCGCAAGGACACCGCCCGCAACCTCCTCGCGACCGGCGATGCCGTGATCCACCTCCCGTCGCGCGCGCTGGCCGAGGCCATGGTCGCCACCTCCGCCGACGTCCCCTCCGACGTCGACGAGTTCGACCTCGCGCGCCTCGGGAAGACCCCGGCCGCGTGTGTCCGGCCCTGGCGGATCGTCGGCGCCCCGATCGCCCTGGAGGCGCGCGTCGTCGCGCACCACGAGGTCGGCCGCTCCGTCAACGACGTCTTCTTCCTCGAAGTGGTCCGATTTCACGTGGACGACGCGATCCTCGTGGACGGCGTCCCCGACCCCGCACGGCTCGACGCGGTCGGCCGCCTCGGCGGCACGACGTATTGCCGCACGACCGACCTGTTCGGGATCGAACGCCCCGGCGCCTGACGCGAGGCCCGGTCCGCGGCGGGCCCGCGCGGGGGCCTCGACGGGTCCTCGGCGGCCACCGGGCCTCGCGGTCCCGCGCGGGGCCCGCGTCGAGCCCCCGGGAAACGGGGGTGGTCCGGGGCCCGGCCCGGGGCTAGGGTCCCTTGTGCTCCACCGGGCGTGCCCCGGGAGCCGATAGGGGTGGTCATGCTCGAGGCGGGGACCCTCTCCGTTGACGACGCGCTGCGCGGACCCTCGACCCCCGACGGGTTCGAGGCGTGGGCGGAGCGTCTCCGTGGGATGCCCGCGCGGGCCCGCGCCGACCTGCTGGCGCGCGCCGACGCGGCGTGGCGGCCCGGTCCCGAGGGCAACCACCGCGTCGCCGACGTCTATCGCGCGCTCGAGGCCGACCTCGACCCCCGCGACCCGGTGAACTGCCTGCGCATCCGGCGGCTGCTCGACGAGGGCGGCGTCATGCGCCTCGAGCGCCTGATGATCGAGACCGAGCGCCACGCCGTCGACCCCGAGGTCGGCGTGACCGCGAGCCTCGTGCTCGGGCAGTGGGACCTCGTCCGCAACGACCTCGACCGCTGCGAGCGGCGGTACCTCGACGCCATCGAGGCGAGCCGCGGCCGGTGGCCCGCGGTCGTCGGCGCGGCCTACAACAACTACGCGCGGCTGTGCCTGCAGGTGCGGCGCGACCTCGAGGCGCTCGTGCTCGCGCGGCGCGGCTCCGAGGCGTGCGCCGCGGTGCACGACACGCTGGGCGCGGTGTACGGCCGGCTCGTCGAGGGGTTCGTCCTCGCGGGCCTCGAGGACTGGCCGCGGCTGCGGGACGTCTGCGCGTGGCTGCGACGCGAGCTCGACGGGCTGCCGCCGACGCCGCGCGTCTCGATCGAGTACGGCCTGCACGAGCTCCTCGCCGAGCTGTCGATCGGCGAGGACCGGCCCGCCGACGCGTTCGGGCACATCGCGCGCGCCGCCGCCCTCGCGCGCGAGCACCGCGAGCCGTCGTGGTGCCCGCGGGAGGTCGAGCTCATCGGCGCGCAGGCGTGGGCCGCGATGGGCCGGCGCGACCAGGCGCTCGAGTGCGTGGCGCGCGGGCTCGCGGACGGGCCCTCGGACGACGCCCAGGGGCTCCTGTTCCAGGCGCTGCGCGTGCGGTTGCTCGCCGAGACGGGCGACCCGTCGACCGCGGAGGCCGCCCAGGCGTTCCTGCACGAGATGTCGCTCCCGGGCGCGCTGGCGCTCGGCTCGGGCGTCCGGCTCATGCGGGCCCAGCTCGCCGCCGACGCGTTGGCCGCGCACTGGCCCGAGGAGGCCGCCCGCGCGTACCACATCGCCGCGACCGCCGCGCTGCACCGGCTCGCCGAG
Organism: Planctomycetia bacterium; assembly: GCA_016795345.1. Lineage (GTDB taxonomy): Bacteria > Planctomycetota > PLA2 > PLA2 > JAEUHO01 > JAEUHO01. Next base: position 9,775 of record JAEUHO010000588.1, read on the forward strand.
GTCGGGCGCTTCACGCGCGACTTCCCCGACGTCAGCCGCCCGACGCCGCTCGAGTCCCGCGTGCTCGACGACTATCGCCGCCGCACCGAGCGGCAGGAGCGCGGCCTCCGCGCGGCGCTCTCGCGCTACATCATGGACGAGGTCCGCGAGGGCCGTTGGCCGCTCGAGCGGTTCGCGTCCGTCGGCGACCACATCTGCTGCTGCGCGTGGTGCGGCGCGGTGCGCGGCTCCGACCGCCGCTGGGCCCCGCTCCCCGAGTCCCTGAAGACCCTGCCGTCCGACACGCTCCCGCTGACGCACGGCGCGTGCCCCGACTGCCTGCCCGCGCTCCGCGACTCCCTCCGCGAGATCTGACGCGGGCCCGCAGGGCCCGCACGCCGAGCGGGTTCTCGGGGGGTTCGAGCCCCGAAAGCCGAGCGAAGGCGATCTCTTCACGGACGTTGTCTTCACGAACTCTGACGCGTCCCCCGCGCGGGACCGCGAGGCCCGGTGGCCGGCGCGGTCGCCGCCGACGGCGCGCGCCGTCCCGCAGAGGGGCCCGTGTGGTTTACTCACGCGACGGGCCGCGACGGGTGCGCCCGGGAAGGAGCGCGTCGATGGGGCCGCACGGAGCCGAACGGACGCTGCGTTCGAGCCCCTCGCGCGCGCAGCGCGGCCGACCGGGCCTCGCGTCCCGGGGCCCCGTCCGCCTCCTGGGGCTGCTCGCCGCGGCCGTGGGCCTCGTCGCCTGCGGGGGCGGCGGCGGTCCGCGCGCGGGCGCGCCGGCGGCGGCGACGACGCAAGGCCCGTCCGCGTGGGCGCTGGGCCTCGTGCCGACGGCCGCGCTCCCGCGCGTCGGGACGCTGGGTGATGCGCCCTCGGGCGCGGTCGAGGTCGTCGTCGCCGACGACGGCGCGTTCCACGTCGGCGGCGCGCGGGTCGAGGCGGAGCGCTTCGAAACGGTGCTCCGGGTCGCGGTCGACGCGCCGGCGGCGGGCACGGCGGACGTCGAGCGCGACGTGATCGTGCGCGTGGCGGCGGAGACGCCGTGGGGCGCGGTCGAACGGGTACGGGCGGCGTGTCGGGCCGTCGGCGCGTGGCGGTTGCACGTCGCCGTCGTCGGGGAGGGGGACGGCGCCGAGGGCGCGATGGCGTTGTTCCTGCCGGCGCTGGAGCACCGGGTCGTCGTCCGGGGCAAACCGGAGGACGAGCCGCCGCCGCTTCCGGTCGCGCTCATGCCGGCCGACGTGGACGCGCCCGACGGCGCGGTGTTCGCGGCGCTGCGCGAGGCGATCGCGGCGGCGCCCGAGGCGCCGGTGCGCGTGTCCGCGCCGAGCGCCGTGGCGGTCAGGAAGGTCCTGCGGACGGTGGATCTCGCGGTGCAAGCCGGCGCGCCGCGCGTGCTCCTTGCGGCGGGCTCGACCTCGTCCACGGATCCCGTGGTGACGACGATCGCGGTCGGTTTCCCGACGCGATGGGTGGACGGATCGTTGGTGGCGGGCCCGTTCCCGGCGGTTCCCCGCGCCGAACGCGCGGCGCCGGGCACGCCGGCGGTGGGGGTGACGGACGCGGCGCAGCTCGCGCGGGGCGGGCGTCGTCCGCGGCCCGCGATGCTCCGGAGCGACGCGAAGGCGATGGACGTCGTCGAGACGGCGCTGCAGTGGCTCGCGCGCCATCAGAGCCCGGACGGTCGGTGGGAGGCCGCCGGGTTCGCGCGCTGGCGCGACGGCGAGCCCGTGGCCGCGCCGACCCTCGACGGCGCGGGCGACCCGCGGCGCGACGTCGGCGTGACGGGGGCGGCCCTGCTCGCGATCCTCGGCGCGGGGTACACGAGCCGCTCCGAGGGCGCGTTGGGCGGGACCGTGAAGCGCGCCGCGGCGTGGCTCGTGGGGCGCCAGGAGGCGGACGGGTGCTTCGCCCCGCGCGCCGACGCCGGCGCCGGGGCCGATCACGTGCTCGCGACGCTCGCGATCACCGAGTTGTACGGGACGACCGGCTCGCGCGCCTGGGAGGAGTCGGCGCGCCGCGCGGTGGAGCTCCTCCGTCGCACCCAGCTCCCGAGCGGCGCGTGGCCCGCGAACCTCGAGGGCGGCACCCCCGACGACGTGCTCACGTGCTGGGCCGCGATCGCGATGGGATCACCCCTCCGGATCGACGAGGCCGACCGACGTGCCTCGAAGCCGCCGCCGTTCGGGCTCGACCGGGAGGTCCCCGTGCGGGCCCTCGCCTATCTCGAGGGCGTCCTCGCGCGCGGCGGCGATGCCGCGGGCCTGACCCTGTCGCCGTGGGGCGGACGCGGAACCGCGGCGTCGTCGCCGGACGGGTTGCTCGCCGCCGTCGCGTGGTTGCGCGCGTCGCTCGTCGGCGAGGCGTCGGTGCATCCGAGCGTGCGAGCGGCCGCGGACCGGCTGGCGGCGTCGCCGTTGCGGGGCACGCCGGACGGGTCCGCGACCGACGTCGCGCGTGCGTATCTCGGGACGTCGGCGGTGTTCGCGGCCGGTCGCGAGGCGTGGCGGACGTGGGAGCGGTCGATGGGGACGGCCGCGTGGCGCACACAACGGCTCGATGGAGAGGCGCGCGGCTCGTGGGACCCACACGGGCCCGGGGCCGCCGAGGGCGGTCGGGTCTACATGACGGCGATGCACGCGCTCTGCGGCGAACTCTGGTACCGCTACGACAGGGTCTTCTCCACCTCCTCCGTGCGCTGACGTCCGCCCCACGTGCTGGTTCCGCCATTTGGTGCCGGTCGCAGTTTGGCGGAACCGACGACGACGTCGTTGTGAACGCAGGGGTTCTGCGCGGGCGAGCGGGCCTTGCGTCCCGAGAGAGCGAGGACTCCCCCGTGCTGGCTCCGCCCTTCGGTGCCGGTCCCAAAGTGGCGGAACCGGAGCTCGACGGGCGGGACGAGTGGCGGGGGAGCGGACCGACGAAGGGGGAAACGCCGCGCCGCAAGAGGTCGGGTGGCGACGTGGCGAACGCTTGGCAAGCGTGGGAGACTCGGGGTCGGGGACCGCGAGGCCCGTCGGGTTCCCGGGGAGCCGCGCCATGGGTCGGTCACACCGTTCGCCCGAGCGCCGCGGGACGCTCGTGGG
>JAEUHO010000589.1 GCA_016795345.1 Planctomycetia bacterium
GACGCCCCGAAGGACCCGGCGAAGCCCGCCGACGGCGCGCCCGCGGGGGGGCCCGCGGCGAAGCCCGACGAAGCGACCCCGAAGCTGCGCGCGCTCACCGACGCGGAGGTCGCGCCGCTCCTCGAGGGGCTCAAGAAGGCGCTGAAGGCGAAGTTGTTGTCCGAGGCCGCGCCGGCCCTCGACGCGCTCGCGGGGGTGACCCACCCCGACCTCGAGCCGGCCCTCGCCAGGCTGCTCGGCCACAACCTCGCCGACGTCGCCGGGCGCGCGGCCCGCGCCCTGGGCGAACGCGCCGGCGAGAAGACCGCCGCGACGCTCTGGAAGGCGTGGTCGTCGCCGGCGAACGAGCGCCGCGTGGACGTGCGCGCCGCGATCCTCGACGCGTTCGCGACCATGCGGACGCCGCTCGACCCGAAGCAGTACGGACAGGTGGAGCGGATGTTCACCGACGCGGCCACGCCGGCGGCGATGGACGCGGTGACGCGCTACTTCACCGCCGTCGCGACCGACAAGCGGCCGTGCAAGGTCCTGGCGCTGTGGCTCGACGAGCCGACGCCCGCCAACGTCCACGACGGGAGCAACCCGCCGAAGGAGTGGTGGGAGGCCCGCTGGAAACTGTGGACGAAGACGCGGCCCGGCGCGGTCGCCGCGCTGAAGGCGATCACGGGGCAGGAGTTCGAGTCGAGCGAGCAGGCGCGGGCGTGGTTCGCCGCGAACCGCGCGTTCGGCGTGCGCTGGTAGGCCGCGCGCCGCGGCGCGCGGGCCCGGCGCCGTGGCGGCACGCGTCGGCGAGCGCGCAGCCGCCGCAGACCGCCGGCACGTGGCGGTGCCGGCAGCCGCCCGCGATCCCCGGCCGCGCGAGCGCGAAGTCGTAGCGCACGGGGTCGTCGGGGTCGAACGCCGCCAGCCGCGCCGTGACCTCGACCGCGCAGCGCCAGTCGGCGGCACGCCGGCGGGTGAGGCCGAGGTCGCGGACGGTGCGATGGACGTGGGTGTCGAGCGGGAGGAGGAGGTCGCGGGGGCGGAGCGGGCCTTGCGTCCAGAGGCCCAGGTCGAGCCCGTCGTCGGGTCGGACGCACCACCGCGCGAGGAGGAGGGAGCGTTTGCAGGCCGCGCCGCCCTCCGGGTCGGCCAGCAGGAACCGGCGCGCGCGGCGCCGGACGGGGTCGTCGGTGGGCGCCGTGGCGTCGGCGAGGCGGCGCCAGGCGACGAGGCCGGCGCGGAGCGGCTCGGGGCCGGTCGCGTGCGCGGCGACGAACGCGCCGAGGGAGCCGGCCTCGTCCCGCGCGCGCGCGACCCCGGCGAGGAGCCAGGCGAGGTCCACCCCCGCGGTGAAGCGGTGGCGCATCCCGTCGAGCGCCGACGCGAGGCCCGGCCGCCGCGAGGGGGCGAGGGCCTCGGACGGCCGGCTCCCGAGCCGGTCGAGGACCGCGCGGACCGCCGCGTGGATCGAGGTCACCCGCCCGTACGCGAGCAGCGCCGCCACCACGGCGACGACCTCGCGGTCGGCCGGCGCGGCGAACGTGCGCGGCCAGCGGAGCGGGTCCGAGTCGAGCCAGCGGCGGTCGAACCGGGCGCCGAGGTCGTCGAGGCGGGCGCGGAGGTCGGGGTGGGGGCCGCGCACGGTGGAAGGGTACCGGGCCGGGCCGGAGGCCCGGTCGGCGGGAAGACCCGGGAACCCGGGGCCCGACGCGGGCGTCTACCGAGGGACGCGCCCGGCGGAGCCCTGTCGAGTACGATGCCCCGATTCCCGGGGGCCCGAGGGCCCCCGGCGAGGAGACCGTGATGTCGAAGTTGCAGGCCTGTGCGAAGTGCGGCGCCCAGTTCGACGTGAGCGCCATGGCGGCCGGGACGGCGTTCACGTGCGGCGCCTGCGGCGCCGTGGTGACGGTGGGGGCCGCGACGTCGCCGTCGCGCGTGCCGCCCGCGCCCGCGTCGCGGCCGATCCCCGCGCCCGCCAAGGCCGCGGGCGGCGCGGCGAAGCCCGGGTCGGTGCGCGGGCCGCAGTACGTGCCGGTCGAGCGGCGACGCGAGGTCGCGCCGGCCGCCGCGCCGGCGCGCAAGGGCCGGGACGAGCCCGAGGGCCGCGCGTCGCGGGGCCGCGCGGAGCGTCCCGCGAAGAAGGGGATGTCGCCCGCGGCGATGGGCGGCCTTGCCGCCGGCGTGCTCGCGATCGCCGTCGGCGCGATGGTCCTCATGAAGAAGTCGCCGGC
>JAEUHO010000037.1 GCA_016795345.1 Planctomycetia bacterium
CGACCCTTGTGGTCGTTCAGCCGGTCGCGGACCGCGGGGTCGTCGGCGCGCGCGAGGACGCTGCGCCCGCCGAGCGCGCGCGGGCCCAGCTCGGCGCGGCCGCGGGCGACGCCGACGAGCCGGCCCGCCGCGATCCGCGCGGCGACGGCCTCGGCGAGCGCGTCGGGCGCGAGCCGCGGCGCGGAGGTCCCCTCGAGGGCCGCGTCGGCCTCCGCCGCGTCGATCGCGCGGCCGAGGCGGAGCGTCGCGAGCGGGGCCGCGGGCCGGCCCGTGGCGCGCGCGGCGAGCCACGCCGCGGCGCCGAACGCCGCGCCCGCGTCGCCGGCCACCGGGCACGGGTGCACCGGGACGGGCAGCTCGCGCGCGCGCCGGCCGTTCATCCGGCAGTTGAGGAAGAGCCCGCCCGCGAGGCCGAGCGCGCCGGCGCCGGTCGCGTCGAGGGCGCCGCGCGCGGCGGCGAGCGCGACGGCCTCGACCGCGTCCTGCGCGCCGCGCGCGAGGTCGCGGTCGGCGGCGCGGATCGGGCCGTCGGGCGCGCGCGGCGACCCGAGGGCCGCGCCGAACGCGTCGCCGAACAGGCGGGCCTCGCCCCACGGGAAGCCGAAGCGGTCGGTCGCCACGCGCACGAGCCGCGTCGGGTGCGGCGCGAGCAGCGCGCGGCCGAACGCGGCGGCGGGCGAGGCCGGGTCGCCGTAGGCCGCGAGGCCCATGGTCTTGCCCTCGTCGGCCTCGGGCACGAACCCGAGCCACGCGGTGACGGCGGCGTAGGCCTTGCCGGCGCTGTGGGGGTACGTCGCGTGCCGCAGCCGGCGGGGCACGCCGCGGACCACCGACCACGTGGCGGTCGTCGTCCACTCGCCCATGCCGTCGGCGGTGACCACGGCGCCGGTGGCGTCGGGGAGGACGAGCGCCGCGGACGCGGCGTGCGCGACGTGGTGGGGGACGCGCGCGACCGGCGCGACGACGCCGGCCTCGGCGAGCCGGGCGCGCAGCGTGCCCATGGCGCGGAGGTAGCCGCCGCGGGAGGGCAGGCGCGCGTCGGGCGGCTCGCGGAGGTATGCGAGGCTGCGCGGCAGCCGCGCGAGCACGTGCCAGGCCTTGCGCGCGCGGGCCATGCCGCGGGTCCACGGGAACGCGACGGCGTCGACGTCGCGCGGCGAGAGGCCGGTCGCGGCGAAGGCCGCGGCCAGCGCGCGGGCGGGGAACGCCGGGCTGAAGCGGACGCGGTCGAAGCGCTCCTCGCTCGCCGCGAAGGCCGGCGCGCCGTCCACGAGCAGCACGACGGCGGCGTCGTGGCCGAACGCGTTGAGGCCGAGGACGACGGAGGGGGGGCGTTGCGCGGCGTGCACCGGGGGGGTACTGTACGCGGACCGACGATGAGCGACGCCCCGCGACCCACCTTCGACGCGACGATCCCGACCCGGCTCGAGGTCGTGGGCCCGTTGCGCCGCGTGCTCGAGGCGCTCCTCGCCTCGCTCGGGTGGTCGGAGGACGACACGGCGGACGCCGGGCTGATCGCGACCGAGGTGATCCAGAACGCCGTCGAGCACGGCTCGCGGAACGACGGCCGCGAGGCGGTGGGGATCCGCTGCCGGATCGAGGGCGCCGTCGTGACCCTCGACGTGACCGACCCCGGCACGGGCAAGGGGCCCGACTCGCTGCTGCAGCGCGACGTCACCGTCGCGCCGCCCATGGACTCGTCGCGCGGGCGCGGCCTCTACCTGGTGCACCGGATGTCGCGCGAGATGGACCGCGGCCGCACCGACCACGGCGGCTCGTTCGTGCGCGTGCGGATGACGCCGGCCGAGGCGCCGTGAGCGGCCACGCGTTCCTCACCGGGGACCGGGTCCGCGACCAGCGCAACGTGGACCTCCTGCTCGACGCGGTCGTCGAGCTCTACGGCAGCGCCGACCTCGCGACGCGCGTGCGGCGGGCCGTGGACCGCGCCATCCGCGTCACCGGCGCCGAGCGCGGCATCCTCCTCCTCGCCGACGCCGCGGGCGAGCCGGTCCCGCACACCGCCCGCGACGGCAAGGGCGCCGACCTCGCGCGGCCGCTCACCTACAGCCGCACCGCCGTGCGCGACGTGTGGACCACGCGCGCGCCGAAGCTGATGACCGGCACCGACTCGGGGCAGGCGTTCGACCCGAGCAAGAGCGCGCTGGCGCTGAAGCTGCGCTCGATCCTCGCCGTGCCCCTCGCCGTGGGCGACCGCGGCCTCGGCGTGCTCTACGTGGACAGCCGGTTCGTGACGAAGGAGTTCACGGACGGCGACCGCGCGTTGTTCGAGGCCCTCGCGGGGCTCGTCTCGGTGGCGCTCGAGCAGGCGCGCCTCGCCGACGAGGAGGCCGAGCGGAAGCGGCTCGCCGCGGAGATGGACGCCGCGCGGCGGATCCAGCAGTCGTTCCTGCCGCGCGACCTGCCGGCGCTCCCGGGCTACGACCTCGCGACGCTCTCGCGGCCGTGCGTCGAGACGAGCGGCGACTACCTCGACGTGGTGGCCCTCGACGGCGGGCGGGTCGCGCTCGCGGTCGGCGACGTGTCGGGGCACGGGCTCCCGGCCGCGTTGTTCATGACGTCGACCCGCGCGCTCCTGCGCGGGCTCCTCCACGCGGGCACCGACCCGGCGACCGTGTTCGCGCGGATCAACGCCTACCTCTGCCACGACCTGCCCGACGACGGGTTCATGAGCTTCTTCCTCGGCGTGCTCGACCCGGCGGCCCGCACCCTCGCGTGGGCCTCCGCGGGGCACAACCCGCCGCTCCTGCGGCGCCCGTCCGGCGAGACGACGGAGCTGCGCCGCACCGGGACGGTGTTCGGGATCGACGACGGGGCGGCGTACGCGGTCCACGGCCCCGTGCCGTTCGGGCCGGGCGACGCGCTCCTCGTCTACACGGACGGGCTGTTCGAGGCGCGCGCCCCCGACGGGCGGGGCGAGTGGGGCGAGGAGGCCATGGCCGCGTCGTTCTCGGCGCACGTCGCCGCCGGGCGGACGTCGCAGGGGATCCTCGACGGCCTCGTGTCGGACCTCGGCGCGCACGTAGGATCGAGGCCGCTCGACGACGACGTCACGGGCCTCGTGGTCCGCGGCGTGTGATCGGCGGCGCGGCGAGGCGACCCATGAGGCACCGCGTGCGGCACGGACGGCGGCGGCGCGCGGCGCTCGCCGGCCTCCTGGGGGCGCTCGCCCTCGGGCTCGTCGCGTTCGACCCGCTCGCGCGCGGGGCGGACGCGCCCGCCTCGCCGGCTCCGCCCGCCCCGACGGCGCCGGAGGGCGCGCCGCGGTTCGCGTTCGAGCCCTGCGACCTCGTGCTCGTGCTGTCGGGCCTCGAGGGCGGCCTGCTGAAGCCGTGCGGGTGCTCGGAGCCGCAGCGCGGCGGGCTGCCGCGGCGGGCCGCGCTCGTCGAGGACGCGCGGAAGGCGGCCGGCGCGGTGGCGGTGGTGAGCATCGGCGACACCCTCGGCCGCGGGAGCCTGCCCGCGCAGGCCGAGCTCAAGGCCGAGCTGTTCCGCGGCGCGCTCTCGTCCATCGGGTACCAGGCGATGTTGCTCTCGCCCGAGGACCTGCTGCCCGGGGCCGCCGCGCTCACGCAGGTCTACGACGGCCCCGCGGGCACGCCGCGCCCGCCGCGCAACGTGCTGCTGCGGCCCACGGGCCCGCTGGCGGCGCTCTCGCGCGTGGACCCCGTGCAGGCGTTCACGCTCGGCGACCTGCCGGTGCGCGCGGTGGCGGTGGTGGACCCGACGCTGCAGGGGCTGCTCGTCGAGGAGGCCGGCGTCGCCCTCGCCGTGGTGCCGCCGGGCGCGGGCCTCGACGCGGTGCCCCGCGCGCCGGGCCTCCTCGTCGTGGCGGCGCACACGATGCGCGAGGACCTCGCGGTGATCGCCAGCAAGGCCGCCACGAAGGCCGACTTCGTCGTCGTGGTGGACGTGCTCGGCGAGGCCGCGCGGCGCACGGGCGAGAAGGCGAAGCCCTTCACGTCGCCGCTCCTCGTGACGTTCGACGGCCACGGCAAGGAGGTCGCGGTCGTGCGGCTGTGGCGGCGCGACGGCGCGACCACCGTCGCGTGGGACCCCGTGCCCCTCGACCCCGCGTACGACGCCGGCCCGGCGCCCGCGCGCGACGAGGTGTCGCGCCTCTTCGGCGTCTACCGGGCCAACGTGCGCGACGCGCGCCTCCTCGCGGCGGTGCCGACGGTGCCCGACGACGGGCCGCGGTACGTCGGGTCCGCCGCGTGCGCGCCGTGTCACGGCGCCATCGTCGCGTCGTGGCGCGCTACGCCGCACGGCTGGGCCCACGCCACGCTCGAGCGCACCGGCGACGCCGCGGACCCCGAGTGCCTCGCGTGCCACGTCGTCGGGTGGACGCGCGACCCCTCGCGCGCCTGGCAGCGGGTCGCGAGCGGCTTCGCGTCGAAGGAGGCCACGCCGGCGCTGGCCGACGTCGGCTGCGAGGCGTGCCACGGGCCCGGCTCGGCCCACGTCGCCGACCCAACGAACCGGGCCCACTTCGGCCCCGCGCGCACCCCGGGGAAGGTCTGGAAGACCCCCGACCGCGGCACGTGCGCGACGTGCCACGACCCGGAGAACAGCGTCGGGTTCCAGAAGCCGGGTGGCCCCGCGCGGTACCTCGAACGCGTGGATCACCGCGACGTGCCCCCCGCGGAGCGGACCGTGCTCCCCCCGGCATCGGGCCCCCCCCGGTAACTTCGGCGTCCGGCGCGGCCCGACGCCCGCGGCGCCGCGGGGCCCCCGGTCACGAATCGGGACACGCCGTCGGGCGGGGCTACGATCTCCGCCGATGTCCGGTTCCGAGCGTCTCCGCCTCCTGCTCGTCGGCGCCCTCACCGTCGTGGTGATGGCGACGGTCGTGTTCGTGGCGCTCCGCGGCCGCGCCCGCGACGCCGGCGCCGCCGGCGACGACCCGGTGCCGCGGACGCTCCCGCCGACGCCCGTCGGCGTCCGCCGCGGCGAGATGCCGTCCGGGTGCGAGACCACCGAGACGGCGCCGCCCGCCATCGCCGTGGACGTGCCCACCGGGCTGCTCGACCTCGGCGCGCGGCGGCAGGGCGAGGTGGTCACGCACGACGTGACGGTCCGCAACACGGGCAGCGGCGTGTTGTGCATCCAGGACGTGAGCACGGGTTGCGGCTGCGTGAAGGCCGACTGGCTCGGCGACAAACACGTCCCGCCGGGCGCCGCGGGCACCGTGCGCATCGTCGTCGACACGGCGGGGCGCGAGGGGCGCAACGAGAAGGCGGTGACGCTGTACACGAACGTGCGCGGGCAGCCCGCGCACCAGTTCTTCGTGCGCGTCGACGTCAAGCTGGGGCTCATGGTCGGCGCCATGCAGGGCGGGCTGCCGAGCCACTTCCTCCAGTTCGGCACCCACGCGCCGGGCCAGAAGGCCACGTTCCGCGTGCGCCTCAAGAGCCCGAAGGACGAGCCGCCGTGGGAGGTGAAGAGCGTCGCCTCCCTCGACGCCGAGAAGCCCACCGCCTACGCGTGGGAGCTCGTCGCGGCGGAGCCCGGCGACCCCGAGTACCGGTGCTACGACCTCGTCGTCACGCACCCGGGCCGCGCCGACCTCGGCACGAGCAACGAGCGCGTCGTCGTCACGACCACGCACCCGCAGCGCCCCACGCTCGAGTTCGAGGCCATGCTGCACGTCGTGACGAAGTTCTACGCGTCGCCGTCGCGGCCGAGCTTCGGCTTCATCCGCGCGGCCGACCCCTCGCCGCTGAAGACGGTCTACGTCTATCCCGGCGAGGCCGGCGCGCCGTTCACCGTCACCGGCGCGAAGGTGGAGGGCGCGGGGTTCACCGCGTCCGCGCCGCGCGCGACGAAGGAAGGGTGGGCGGTGGACGTCCGCTACGACGGCCAGGCCCGCGCCTCCGGCAAGATCTCCGCGACCCTCTTGATCACGATCGACGACGCGGAGATGCCGCTCGTCAAGGTGCCCCTCGAGGGGCACGTGATGGGTCCCTAACCCCGGGCGGGCACCGAAGCATGTGCGGAATCATCGGGTACGTCGGGGCCGGCGAGGCCCTCCCCATCCTCGTCGAGGGGATCCGGCTCCTCTCCTACCGCGGGTACGACTCCGCGGGGGTCGCCGTGGCGCACGACGGCCGCCTCGTCGTCGAGAAGGACAAGGGCCGCATCGAGGACCTCGCGCCGTCGTGGGACCGCCAGAAGCTGTCGGGCAGCTCGGGCATCGGCCACACGCGCTGGGCCACGCACGGGCGCCCCAGCCGCGTCAACGCGCACCCGCAGCAGGACGCCGCCGGCGACGTCGTCGTCGTGCACAACGGCGTGCTCGAGAACGACATCGCGCTCCGCGAGGAGCTCGAGGCGGCGGGCGTGAAGTTCGTGAGCGAGACCGACACCGAGGTCTTCGCGCACCTCTACGCCCGGCTGTTCCGGGGCGACCCCGTCGCCGCGGCGCGGGAGATCCTCGCGCGCTGCCACGGCCGGTTCTCGCTCGTCTTCCTGCACCGCGCGCAGCCGGGCACGCTCGTCGCCGTCCGGCGCGGCTCGCCGCTGGTGGCGGGGTACGCGTCGGGCGTCGGCCTCGTCGCGTCCGACGTCCGGGCGATCGCCGGGCACGCGGACCGCGCCGTCGAGATCGAGGAGGACGAGATCGTCATCGTCACGCGCGACGGCGTGGCCGTCCACGGCGCCGACGGCGCGCGCAAGGACCGCGCCGCGCACGCGGTGACGTACGACGACAGCTCGCTCGGCAAGGGCGCCTTCCCGCACTGGATGCTCAAGGAGATCCACGAGCAGCCCGACCGCCTGGCCGACCTCGTCGCGGCCCGCATCGACCCCGTCCACGGCCGCATCCGCCTCGACGAGCTCGGGCTCACCGACGCCGACCTCGCCGGGATCGAGCGCGTGGACCTCGTCGGGTGCGGCACCGCGTCGTACGCCTGCATGTACGGCGCGCGCGCGTTCGAGGCGCTGGCCGGCGTCCCCGCGCGCATGGTGCCGGGGAGCGAGTTCGAGGCCCGGGCGGAGCTCCTGGGCCCGCGGCGGCTCGTCGTCGCCGTCAGCCAGTCCGGCGAGACCGCCGACACGCACGCGGCCGTCGAGGCCGCGAAGGCGGCCGGCGCGCGCACGGTGGGGGTGCTGAACGTCCGCGCGAGCCGCATCGCCCGCAGCGTCGGCGGCTTCGTCGACATCCACGCCGGGCCCGAGATCTGCGTCGCCTCGACGAAGGTCTACACGGGCATGCTCCTCTCGCTGCTGCTGCTCGCGCTCCGCGTCGCGCAGGCGCGCGGCCGCGGCGGCGCGGCGCTCGCCGCGCTCCGCCCGGCCCTCGACGCGCTGCCCGACGCGGTGCGCCGCGCGATCGCCGGCCACGACCACGTCCGAGAGGTCGCGCGCGAGGTGCACCGCGCCCAGAACATGCTCTACATCGGCCGCGGCCCCGACCACGCCACCGCGGTCGAGGGCGCGATGAAGATGAAGGAGATCTCGTACATCCACGCCGAGGGCTACGCCGCGGGCGAGCTCAAGCACGGGCCCATCGCGCTCGTGTCGTGGGACGTGCCCACGGTCGCACTCCTCGGCCAGGGCGACGCGCGCACGAAGATGCTCGCGAACGTCCGCGAGGTCCGCGCGCGCGACGGCCTCGTCATCGCCGTGGCGGGGGAGGACGACGCCGACGCGCGCAAGGTCGCGGACATGATCCTCCCGGTGCCGACGGTGGACCCGTGGCTCGCGCCCCTCGTCCACACGATCCCGCTGCAGCTGCTGGCGTACGACGTCGCGCGCCGTCGCGGCTGCGACATCGACCAGCCGCGGAACTTGGCCAAGTCGGTGACGGTCCAATGACCCGTCCGACCGACAATGCCCCGCCCATGACCCAGGTGCCGCGTCCCCGTCCCGAAGGCTCCCGCGCCGACCCGGCCGGTGGGCTGCTGCTCGGGTTCGGGGTCGGGCGCGCGCGCGGTGCGTGGGCCCTCGCGATCGCGGCATCGCTGCCGCTCGCGGGGTGTAGCCGCAGCTACGCGCGGATCGTCGCGCTCACGTCGTCCAACGTGACGGCGGCGGAGCGCGGGCCGGACGCGACGGCGACCGCGGGCCGTGGGATGGGGGTCGGCCCGGGCGCGCCCGCGTCGCCGGTCTCGCCGCTCCCGGAAGATCCTGCCGGCGCTGCTCCGGTTGCGGGAGCCCCGGTTGCTGGGGCTCCGGTTGCTGGGGTTCCGGGTGCGGACGGGCCGGTTGCGGACGGATCTGGCACGGTGGGGACGCCGTCGGACCCGTCGCCTGCGGTCTCGGCGGCGCCGATCCCGACGGATGAGCCGCCCGCCGGCAGCCTCGAGCACGTGGATCCGGTGACGGCTGGGGATCCGGTGACGGCTGGGGATCCGGTGACGGCTGGGGATCCGGTGACTGGGGGCACCGAGGTGCCGGTGCCGGCCAAGACGCCGGAGGCCGGAACGCCCGCCGGAGTGCCCGCCGGAGTGCCCGCCGGTGGGACGCCGGTGTCGCCGCCGGCCGACTCTCCGCCGGCCGCGCCGCCGCCGCCGGTTCCGCCCGCGCCGGTGACCCCCCCGACCCCGGTCGTGCCGGTGACCCCGGTGACGCCGGCGGCTCCGGTCGCGGCTCCGCCGACGATCCCGAGCGTGTCGCCGCCGGTGGGTGCCCCGCCGCCGCCGAACGCGGACGATCTCACGGTGCCCGTGATCCCGAAGGCGCCGTCGCCCGCGACCTCGCCGCGGGCCGATCTGCCGCCGCCGCCTCCTCCGCCGCCGCTGCCGGACCCGAACTCTCCCGAGGGTCGGGTGGCGCTCGCGCCGGGCGTCGAGATCCTGCCCGAGGACCGCGTGCCCGATCTCCCGCGGCCGCCGACCCCGGGCGGTGACGGCCCCGTCGCGCCGCCGGGCCCGGCG
>JAEUHO010000078.1 GCA_016795345.1 Planctomycetia bacterium
CTGCCCGCGACGACGGGTGGGCGGCCCGCGGGCCGGTTCGAGGCCCGCGCGCAGGGACTCGCGGGCGTGACGGTGGAAGGGACCGTGCGCGGCGATCGGTACGAGTTCCGCGGCCTGCCGGACGGCACGCGGTGGGACCTCGACCTCGTCGTGTTCGTGCGCGGCAAGGACGGCCTCCGCGAGCTGCGCGCCTCGGCCGAGGGCGTGGCGGCCGGCGCGGACCTCGACCTGACGCTGCGCGCGCCCTGACGGGGCGCGCCGCCGCGCGCGGCGTACCATGGCGGCATGACCGCGCCCCGCCCCTCGCCCGACGCCCCGCACCTCGTGTGGGACGCCGGCGACCTCGGCTGCGGCGACCTCGCGCTCGCCCTGCGGGCCAAGGTCCGCGAGGTGCCCGCGGGCGCCGTGCTCGAGGTCGTCGCGCGCGACCCCGGCGCGCCCGAGGACGTCCCGTCGTGGTGCCGCCTCACGGGCCACGCGCTCGTGGCGGCGGCCCCTCCCGTGTACCGCATCCGCCGCAAGGCGGAGTGAAGGATCCCCATGCCCGGCAAGTTCGTCGTCTCGCTCACGTTCGCGAAGGACAACCTCGACAAGGCCACCGTCGCGTTCGTCGTCGCGAACGCGGCGCTCGGCAGCGGCCAGGAGACCGTCGTGTTCCTGACCATCGAAGGCGTCCGCCTCTCGATCCAGGGGTACACCGACGGCCTGCAGGAGGAGGGCTTCGCGCCGATCCAGGACCTCATGACGAGCTTCGCGGGCGCGGGCGGCCAGATCTACGTGTGCTCGCCGTGCTTCAAGAAGCGCAAGCTCGACGACACGAAGCTCGTCGCCGGCGCGAAGGTCGTCGGCGGCGCGAAGCTCGTCGAGTTCATGGCGGGCGGGTGCCCATCGATCTCGTTCTGACGGCGCGGTCATGCCCGGTCCCGAAGGCGTGGCCCCTCCGGACGGCGTGGCTCGCGGCGGCGACGGGCGGGACCTCCCGTGGGTCCCCGACGCGTCGTTCGACGGCGGCGAGCTCGACTGCGGCAGCGGCCTGCCGCTGCTGATCCGCCGCCACATCGATCCCCTCGCGCCGGGCCGGCTGCTCGAGCTGCGCTCGCGCGAGAAGAGCGTCGAGGAGGACCTGCCCGCGTGGTGCCGCATGACGGGCAACGAGCTCGTCCACCACGCGCGGCGCGGCGACGAGCACGTCTTCCTCGTCGCGAAGGGGGCGTTCGTGCCGCCCGCGGCGCCGGCGGCCCCCGCGGCGGCGGTCGGGGGAGCGGGACGCGAGGCCCGCGCGGGGGCGGCGCGCGCGCCGATGCCCGCCGCCGAGGCGCCGCGGCCCGTCGTCGCGCTCGCGTCGCTGCCGGCGCCCGCGCCGGCGCCGGCCGTGCCGCCGCTCGCGGTGTTCGGCGTCGGCTCGTGGCCGCGCCCGCGGTGGATGCTGCGCGCGATCCACGACCGGCTCGAGGGCCGGATGTCCGACGAGGAGTTCCAGGCCACCGCCGACGACGCGGTGCGGCTCGCGGTCGAGGCCCAGCTGCGGGCCGGCGTGGACGTCGTGACCGACGGCGAGCAGCGGCGCGACAGCTATGCGTCGTTCGTCGGCGCGCGGCTCGACAACTGCCAGCTGGTGCCCGTGACCGACCTCCTGCCCTACGTCGAGGACCCGGCGGCGTTCGAGCGCGAGCTGCGGGCCCTCGACGTGCCCGCCGAGAAGGTCCGCCATCCCGCCGTGTTCGGGCGACTCTCGCGGCCGCGCCCGCTCGCGCGCCACGAGGCGGCGTTCGTGCGCGGGCTGACGGACCGGCCGGTGAAGGTCGCGTTGCCGGGCCCGTACCTGTTGACGCGCACGTTGTGGATGGAGTGCGTCAGCGACCGCGCGTACGCGACGCGCGAGGCGCTGGCCGCGGACGTCGTGCGGGTGCTCCGCGAGGAGGTGGCGGAGCTGCTCGCCGACGGCGTGGCCCTGGTGCAGCTCGACGAGCCCGTGTTGTCGGAGGTCGTGTTCGGCGCGCCGTCGCGCCAGCGCACGTTCATGTGCGGCGCGCTCGACGCGCGGCGCGACCCGGCCGAGGAGCTCGCCCTCGCCGCGCGGCTGCTCGGCGAGGTGACGGCGACGTTCCCCCGCGATCGCCTCGCGTTCCACGTCTGCCGCGGCAACTGGACGCCCGACGAGCGCGCGGCGCTCGCCGGCGACTACGGGCCGCTGCTCCCGTTCCTCGCGGACGCGCCGGTGGGCCTGCTGGTGCTCGAGGCGTGCACGCACCGCGCGGGGGCGCTCGAGGTGCTCGCCGACCTGCCGCGCCGGCTGCGGGTGGGGGTGGGCGTGC
The DNA here is from genome assembly GCA_016795345.1 of Planctomycetia bacterium. Classification (GTDB taxonomy): domain Bacteria; phylum Planctomycetota; class PLA2; order PLA2; family JAEUHO01; genus JAEUHO01. Next base: position 2,316 of record JAEUHO010000078.1, read on the forward strand.
TCGACCAGAAGTCGCCGCGCGTCGAGTCGGTGGACGAGGTGCACGCCCGGATGGCGCGCGCCGTCGCGCAGTTCGGGCCGGACCGCGTCGTGTTCCATCCGGACTGCGGCTTCGCGACGTTCGCCGACAACCCCATCGCGCCCGCGGCCGTCGCCGAGGCGAAGTTGCGCGTCGCGGCCGAGGCCGCCCGGCGGTTCGCCGGGGCGAAGGCCCCGTAAGCGCCACCGGCGCCCGGCTGTAAGGCGTGGATGGCAGTTCGGGGGCGTTTCGGGCCGTTTCGGGCGCGAATCCACGGTTTCCGGGCGGTCCGCGATTTGCGCGGGGGGACCCGTGCGCCGCACCTGGTTCCTCGCGACCGTCACCGTCCTCGCCGTCGCGGCGTGGTTCGCGCTGGCCGGCGCCCCGCGTCGCCGGTCGCCCGTCTCGAAGGTCCCCGGGATCGTCGTGATCTGCCTCGACACCCTCCGGGGGGACGGGATCGACGCCGGGCCCGGCACGAACGGCCTGCCGAGCCTGCGGCGGTTCGCGGAGGGCGCGACCCGGTTCGCCGACGCGGTGGCGCCGTGCTCGTGGACGGGCCCGTCGGTCGCGACGGTGGTGACGGGCCTCGACCCGTGGAACCACGGCGTGCTCGAGGTGAGCGACGCGACGCGGCTCGCGGCCTCGGTGCCGACGCTGGCGTCCACGTTCCTCGCCGCCGGCTGGAGCACCGCCGCGCTCACCGGCGGAGGCTGGCTCGCCGAGGGCGCCGGGATCCCGACCGGGTTCGAGACGTACGCCGCCGACTTCGACGAGGCGCCGCCCGCCGCGTCGATCGGCCGCTGGGCCTCGCGCCGGCCGCTCGACCGCCCCTTCTTCCTCTTCGTCCACACCTACGCGCCCCACGATCCCTACGGCGACAAGATGGGGGCGCGGTCGGGCGACTGCCCGCCCCCGTCGCCCGACGTCGAGGCCCTCGCCGCCGAGCTCGCGGCGGTGGACCCGGCCGCGGGGGCCGACCCGTCGCCGTGGGTCGCGCGCTACGTCCGCGCGCGCTACGGCGACCCGTGCGCCCACGCGGCGCTGCGCTCGGCGCTCGGGCGCCCGCGGTTCGACGCGCTCGTGGACCGGTGCTGGCCGTGGCTCGACGGCGGCTGGCGCGACGACCCCGCGGGCCCCGCGGTGGTCGCGGGCCTGCGGGAGGCCTACTTCGGCGCGGGCCTCGCGTCGGTGGACGCCCGGCTGTCCGCCACGCTCGACGCGCTCGGCGGGCTGCCCGACGGGACGGTCGTCGTCGTCCTGTCCGACCACGGCGAGGCGTTCGGCGAGCACGGTCCGCTGTACCACGCGCGGTTCCTCGGGCCGGAGCTGACGCACGTCGCGCTCGTCGTCCGCGGGCCGGGGTTCCCCGCGGGGGCGGTCGTCGCGGGCACCTGCGGGCTCGTGGACGTGGCCCCGACCCTGCTCGAGGTCGCGGGCGTGGCGGCGCCGCGCGCGGTCGACGGCCGCAGCCTGCTGCCGCTCGTCCGCGACGGCGGCCCGGGCCGGCCGATCCCGTCCGTGGTCGTGCCCCGCCGCGACGCCGCCGCGCCGGAGGACGGCGCCGTGGTCCGCGCGACGGTGCGCGACGCGACGCTCGCGTGGTCCGGCGTGTTCGACACCCGCGCGCGCGCGTGGCGCGACGAGCGCTGGTTCGACCGCGTCGCCGACCGCGGCGAGCACGTCCCGCTGCCGACGCCGTCGCCCGGGGCCGCGTTCGCGGCCGAGCTGGCCCGCGTGCGCACGGCCGTCGCCTCGCGGTATCTCCGGCTCGCGCCCGCGATCCCGCCCGGTCGCTGACTGCGCGGCCCGGGCCCCGGCGCCGGCGCCGCGGGTCAGGCGCCCAGGAAGCCCCACGACTGCAGCAGGTCGCCGTCGCGCGCCCACCGGTCGCTGATGTCGGTCCGGTAGAACATGTTCGGGATCATGACGTTGCGCACGCGGGCGTAGGCCTCGCGCTTCGCGTCCGCCATGGTGCTCGCGGTGCCGGTGACGACGAGGGCGTAGCCGCTCGTGCCCGTGAGCAGCCAGTCGCCCGTCGCGTTGCGGCGGACGTCGCAGGGGTGGATGCCCTCGGTCATGGGCTTGCGCCAGAGGACGACGGCGTCCTCCGCGTACTTCTTGAACGCCTTCGGGTCGTCGAACGGGTACGGGGGCACGGCCACCACGACGCCGACCTGGAAGCCCCGGCGCGTGCGCAGCTCGAAGTCCTCGCCGCGCGCCTGCGCCGCGAGGAAGTCGCTCCACGGCGACAACACGCCGTCGAGCTGGATGTCGATGGTGGGGTAGCCGAAGCGGCACGTGGCCTCGAGGGGCACGATGCCGCGGCTCGACGCGATGCAGTTCAGGTCGAAGTAGCCCGTGTAGCCCGAACGCGCGAGCGGCGCCTCGAAGCGGAGGATCGTCTCGCGGACGAGGGCGTTGGCCTCCGTCCAGAACATGCTCGTGCCCATCTCGCCCGTGGACGGCCCGATCTCGCCGTCGAAGAGCTTCTTGTGCTCGAAGTTGACGCACGCGGGCAGCAGGAAGCGCTTGCCGTTGAAGAACGCGCCGACCGCCACCTCGACGCCGGTGGCGTGCTTCTGCACCTGGAAGCCCAGGAGCTTGCCCGACCACCCGCGGCGGAAGAACTCGAGCATGTGGACGACGTCCTCGCCGTCGTCGTCCTGGCCCACGTAGGAGAGCACCTTCTCGTTCTGGGCCTCGCCGTTGGGCTTCACGACGTAGCGGCCCGGGTTGGCCTTCACGAACGCGAGCGCGGCGTCGAACGAGTCGAAGTCCCACGACGGCAGCGTCGTCATGCCGGCCGCCTTCATCTCGGCCTGGCCGAAGTCGCGGTCGAGCTCGAGGCGGTCCGCGTACCGCGACCCGCCGACGACCGCCTTGCCGCGCGCGCGCAGGGCCTCGCACGTCTCGCCCCGCTCCACGTCGTCGAAGACGATCACGTCGGCCCAGTCGACGTGCTCCTCCCAGGCGTCCACCTTGGGCACGAAGCCGTCGCCGACCCGCTTCTCGCCGCGGCTCTGGATCCACACGCGGGCCTCGGCGCCCTCGTCCGCGACCTTGCGCGCGAGGCCGACGACGCCGCCGTACGTGGAGACGAAGAGGAATCGACGGGCACGTTCCATGGGCCGACAGGCTACGGGCTCGCCAGGGAACCCGGCGCCCGTTTTCGGCCGGCGGCGGCGCGCGGCCCCGGGGCGGGCCCGTCACCCGAGCAGCGGCGGGTCGTCGTCGGGCAGGGGCGCGGGGCCGCGCGGCAGCGCGTCGCCCGCGCGCCGGTCGCCCGCCGGGTCGTCGGGCCCGAGGTGGCTGACGGCGACGAAGGCCGCGACCAGGAGGAACGCCGCGCCGGCGATGACGCCCTCGCCCGTCGTCGGCCGCGCGAGCGCGAGGCCCGCGATCGCCCCGGCGAACGCCACCGCGAGCGGGCCCCAGCGGTCCGCGCGGGCGCGACGCCGCCACGCGGCGACCCCGGCGCCGGCGGCCACGAGGGCGATCGGCAGCAGCGCGATCCGCAGCGGCGACTCCATCCCGAGGTCCGCGGCGACGGACGCGCCGAACGCCCAGGCGCCGCGCACGAGGGCGGCGACGATCGCGGCGCCCACGACGGCGCCCGCCGCGCGCCGCGCCGCCGTCACGACGTGCGACCCAGCCGGCGGAGGAACGCGTCGGGCAGCGGCGACGAGGTCTCGAGGGTCACGCACAGGCCGTCGGTGGACGACGCGTGGACGTCGCGCGCGATCGCGTCGCCCGACCAGAGGGTCGTGTCGCCGGACGTCACCCGGACGGGCCGCGTCTCGACGCCCAGCGCGGCGCGCAGCTCGACGGCCGACATCGCGCGCTGCGCGTCCACGCGCCCCTCGACGAAGCTGGTCGCGCCGCGGATCGCCTTGAGGAGGCAGATCGGGCCCGCGTCGGGGTCGGTGACCATCACCTGGATCGGCGGGCCCTGCTTGATCGGCGCGAGCGCGGGCACGACCGTCGGACGGCGCGTCTCCGTGATCCGCGCCCACTCGTCCGCCGCGAGGGGGCGGGCGAACTTGAGCCCGAGGCTGACCTCGCCGCCGACGCGGGGCGCCGCCACGACGCGCACGACCCGCGCGGGGATCCGGATGTCGCCGTTCACGGGGAACCGCACGACGACCCCGCTGGTGAAGTGCCGTTCGATGACGCGGAACGCGCTGATCGCGTCGGTCGCCTCCTTGAACCCCTGGAGCGTGCGCTCGCTCAGCCGGATGGCGACGCCGCCGGTCGAGACGTCGACCGCGCGACCGTGGATCGTGACGCCGCCGCCCACGAGCTCGACGCGGGCGTCGAGGCCGCGGCGCTCGGTCTGACGCTTGCCGGAGAAGTGCGCGTGTGCGTCGGGGGCCACACCGTTGGCATAGCCCCGGGGAGGGGGGCGCCGCAAGCCGGAAGGGCCCTCGCCGCGGGCGTCAGGGGGTCCGGGGCGTCTCGAGCCGGGAGAGGACGCTCCCGGGCAGGGCGGGCGCGATCTCGACGCGCGCCGTCACGGGGTTCGTGGCCCCGTGCAGCTCGCGGACGACCGCCGTGCCGATCCAGAGGATCTCGGGCCCCGCGTCGATCCGCGCCGGGCGGGGGGCGGTCCCGAGCCGCTCGCGGAGGAGGGCGGGGTCCGTGCGCGGGCCCGTGAACGCCACGTCGAGCGACCCCGGCGCGCCGGCGGTCACCGAACACCGGGCCAGGAGTCCCTGCACCGGGTCGAGCAGCGAGAGATCGAACGGCATGTGCTTGCGCACCGGCCGCAGCCGCTGCGGGACCGCCTCCGGCGGGGTGATCGCGAGCCGGGCCCACTCGTCGTCGGCCAGCGCCCGGGCCAGCCGCATCCCGAGGATCGGCGTGCCGTGTTCACCCGTGCCGGTCCCGAAGCGGACGAGCTTCGCCGGGATCCGGACCTCCTGGGGCACGCGGAACTGGACGACGACGCCGCCCACGAACGCCTGCTGCAGGCCGCGGACGCGGGCCACGGGGTCGCGGGGGTCCACGCCGTCGAGGGGCGGCACCTCCGCCACGTCCACCGCCACGCCCTGTCGCGACAGGTTGATGGCCCGCCCGGAGACCGCGAGCCGACCGCCGTGCAACGTCACCGGGCAGTCGATCCGTTGCCGCCGGCCGGCCCGACGCTCCGTCGGCTTCGGGGGATTTTCCTGGCCTTCATCGGCCTTCATATTTCCCTCATACCAAGCACCGTCCGCTCACCCCAACAAATCGGCCGGATCTGCTCCGGGCTAAACGTCCCGGCGGCGGCTCACGCCGGACCCGGCGGGAACGTCGCGACGGGTGTGTACGCGGCCCGCGTCGTGGGGACCTCGAGGAACGGCGCGCCGCCGGCCTCGAGCCAGGCGTGCGCGACCACCGGTCGGCTCGCGTCCGGCGCGCGCGCGACGCCCAGCACCAGCGTCGGTTCGACGCCGCGGCGACGGGCCTCGCGGAGCAGCGCCAGGGCTCGGGGCAAACAGGGGCGAGGCTCGCCCTCGGCCTCGAGGACGGCGCGCAGCGCCCGCGCGAACCCACGCAGCGTCCGCGGCGCCGGACGACCGAGGGGGACGCGGTGCGCGCCCGCGACGACCACGTCGAGCGGGGTCGTCGCGAGGTCGGCCCGCGCCGCCGCGAGCGCCGTGCGCGCGCGCCGGCCCCACACCAGTCGGGCGAGGAGCGTCTTCACGGGGTCTGTGGTACGAGGACGCACCGATTGCGGAAGGAAACCGCGCCCCGTTCGCGAGCGGCCCGTCGTGGCGCGGCGGCTCCGGGGGGTCCGATGGACTTCGCGCCGGGTGCGTTTCGCGGGCGGACGGCGTTCGTCACGGGCGGCGGCACGGGCCTCGGGCTCGCGGTCGCGCGGCGCCTCGGCCGGTTGGGGGCCCACGTCGTGGTGGCGAGCCGCGACGTCGCGCACCACGCGGCGCTCGGCCGCGGGGTGCGCCGACGGCGCGCACGCGGCGACGACGCGCTGCCCGTGGACACGGACGCGACCTGATGCCGGCCCCGGTGCGACGGTACGCGAGGCCCGGCGGCCACCGGGCCTCGCGTACCCCCGCCGTCGACCGCTCCGAAGCGGATCGCCGCGCCGTTGCGGGTCAGCGCGGCCGGCGCTGGGCGCGCACGACCTCCTCGAACGCGGGCGGGAACCGCGTGCCGGGCGGGAGGGGGCGCGTCTCGCCCGGGTCGGCGACGAGGTCGTAGGCCTCCTCGGCCGACGTGCCGGTGCGGAGGTCGGTCGTGCGGATCCACTTGTGGGTGGCGTCGCGCACCGCGACGAGCAGCGCGTGGTCGTCGCCGCCGGTCTCCGTGCCCGTGCGCAGCTCCTCGGACGGGACCGGGCGACCGGGCGCGCCCGCGAGCAGCGGGACGAGCGAGGCGCCCTCGGCGCCGGCCAGCGGCGGGAGCCCGACCAGCTCGAGGGTCGTCGGGAGGACGTCGAGGAGGGAGCAGGGCGCGGCGATCCGGCGGCCCGGCGGGAAGCCCGGTGCGCGCACGTAGAGCGGCACGTGGACCAGCTCGTCGTAGAGGCGCCGGCCGTGGTGCATCGTGCCGTGCTCGCCGAAGCCCTCGCCGTGGTCCGAGGTGACGACGAGCACCGCGTCGTCGAGGAGGCGGAGGTCGTCGAGCGCCGCGAGCCAGCCGGCGAGGGCGGTGTCGAGCCGGCGGAGGCCGGCGACGTACGCGGCCTTCGCCTCGGCCGCCAGCGCCGGGCCCTCGGGGTCGTCGCGGTAGCCGCGCTCGAGCCAGCGGGTCACGGCGGCCTTGCGGGGGCCGCCGAACGCCGTGCCGAAGACGACCTCCCGCGTGGCGGCGTCGAGCAGGAAGCGGCGCACGAGCGAGCGGCCGCCGTCGGCGGCGGCCTCGCGGTCGATGGCCGCGAGGTCGACCTCGGGGGGCGGCGTCGGCGGGGCGTGGAGGCGCGCGGGCGGCGCGAGGTAGGGGTCGTGGGCCTCGTAGGTGTGGAAGAAGAGGAACCTCGGGCGGTAGGCCCGGCTGCCCGCGAAGACCTGGAGCACGTGCTCGGCCTCGCCGGCGAACGAGAACGGCGTCAGGGGCTCGCGGAACCCCTGCAACATGCCGTTGCCCTTGCCGACCCAGCCGCCGCCGGTGTACGCGACCGTGAACCACCCCTGTGCGGCGAGGATCTCCGCCGCGGTCGTGACGGCGGGCACGAGCGACATGCGGTCGGACAGCTCGCGGGCGCCGTGGGCGCTCGGCAGCAGGCTCGTGAACAACGACGCGACGGCGGGGCCGGTCCACGGCGCGGTGGACGACGCCTGGGTGAACGCGACCGCGTGACGCTCGAGCCACGCCGACGTCGCCGGCATCGCGACGTCGCCCTTCGCCCACGGCGCGAACGCGTCGGCCCGGACGGTGTCGAGGCAGACCCAGATCACGTCGAGGCGGCGGGTCGCGACGACGTCGGGCGCGGCGGGGCGGCCGTCGGCGCCGTACCGCACCGCGCGCGCCGGCGGCGCGGCGGGCGGCGGGTCGCCGCCGCACCCCGCGGGGACCAGGGCGAGCCCGGTCAGCACCAGCGCGGCGGCGGAGCGGGGGAAGGCGCGGGCCACAGGTCCCGGAACGCTACCGCAGCCCGGGGCCTTCCCGCGCAATCCTCCCGCGCCTCAGGGGCGCGCGCCGGTCGCCGGGGGATGGGCCCGGAACCGATCGAGGTGCGCGCGCGCGGCGCCCACCGCGGTGTCGAGGGCGACCGTCGAACGGTGGACCTTGGCGAGGAGCACGCCGCCCTCGAGCGTCGCGACGAGGAACGTCGCCAGCGCGGACGCGTCGGCCTCCGCCCGCAACGTGCCCGCGACCTGGGCGCGCCGCAGCTGCGCGGCGATCGCGTCGGCGAAGCCCTGGAACGTCTCGGCCAGCCGGGCGCGGAAGCCCTCGTGCACGTCGGCCATCTCGGCGGCGAGGGTGCCGAACGGGCAGCCGCCGCGGCACGCGCCCGAGCGCTGCGCCTCGACGAACTCCTCGAGGAAACGCACGACGCGTTCGAGGGGCGCCGGCCCCTCGACGGCGGTCAGCCCGTCGAGGAAGCGGACCTTGAACTCGTCGCGCCAGCGGTCGAGCACCGCGTACCCGAGCTGGTCCTTGCTCCGGAAGTGGTGGTAGAGCGAGCCCTTGGGGACCCCGGTGCGCTCCACCACGTCGCCGATGGACGTGGCGCGGAAGCCCTGTTCACGGAAGAGGTCGCCGGCCCGTTCGACGAGCGCATCGCGCGTCGGGGCACCGCGGCTCGCGGGCGTGGACATCGAACCTCCTCCCACCGGGACGTCCGGGGGGCGCGTCCCGTCGTTGGACGCGTCCCGATCGCTCGTCGTTCCCATCGATCTCGTCCTTTCCCCCGGCGTCGCGACGTCGAGCCGTGCGCCGATCCCATCGCCGAGCCCCGCGGTCCCCGCTGAAGCGACCCGGGTCCGGCGTCGCCGCCCTTGCCCCCCGACCGAGCTCTCCCGAACCCACGCCTCCCGAGCCCACGCGTCCCCGCCGCGCCGGTTCTCGGGGGTTCGGGCCCCGAACACCGAGCGGAGGCGGTTGCTTCACCGGCCCTGCATCGTCACCCGTACGCGCCACCCGTACGCGCCACCCGTACGCGCCACCCGTACGCGTCACCCGTACGCGCCACCCGTACGCGCCACCCGTGGGCGAGCGCGAGCGGTCGAGCGCACGCTCGCGGGTGCTCGTCCGGAGCCGAACCCCCGCCCGGGACGCGCCCACGGCCCTCGTCCCGATCATGGCGGGTGTTGTACCCCGACCCGCGGGGGCCGTTGCCCCGCGCAAGTTCGGGTACGTTTGCGCCATGAAGCAGCGACGACGGTCCGGGGTGGGTGCGGCGCTCGCCGTGCTCGGGGGCGTGTTCCTGGGGCTCGCGGGCCTCGTCGGTTGCGGGCGCGACGACGCCGACGACGCCGGCCGCGGCGCGCCCGCGGGCACACCCCCTCCGCCCGCCGCGGCGGCGCCCGCCGTCGCCGACCGGGCGCCGACGCCGGCGCCCACGGACGCCGCGCCGCGCGCGCCGGACGCGACGGCGTCGTCCGAGGCGACGACGACGGACGCGACGTCGGCGCGGTGGTACGAGCAGCGGGAGTCCGGTCAGAAGCTCGGCTGGATCCGCGTCGTCTGGGCGCCCTCCACCCGGGACGGCGCGCCGACGATCCGTGACACGACGACGTCGTCCACGCGGCAGGTGCGCCAGATGATGGACACCGAGGACGAGTTCGGCGTCGAGTCCACGGCGGAGGTCGAGCGCGGTCTCGACGGGACGCTCTGGGTCCACCGGACGGTCACGGTGGAGAACGGGGCCCGCACGTCGGTCTCCGAGCTCCGCTGGACCGGCACGGGGTACGTCGTCGAGACCCGGATCGGCAACTCGCCGGAGCGGCACGTCGTCGCCCTCGACCGGCCGGTGCACGTGGACCCCGAGGCGCTGCTCTCGGCGGCGATCGCGGCGGGGAAGGTGAAGGTCGGGGACCGCTTCGTCTGCCGGCAGCTCGACGTGCGCGCGAAGAAGGCCGTGGAGTGGCCCGTCGAGATCCTCTCGTCCGAGCCGGGCCCGGGGCCCGCGGGCGACGTGCCGTGCCTCAAGGCGAAGGTCACCGACCCCGACTCCGGCACGGAGTCGTTCTGGTGGTTCGACGCCGAGGGCGTGGTCGCGAAGGTCAAGTCGCTCGGGAGCGAGATCCTCCGCGTGGCCGAGGGCACGGCGCGCAAGCGGCCGGCCCGTCCGTACTCGTTCCAGATCACCACACCGTCGACGCCGCCGCTCGAGCGGATGTTCTCGGCGCAGCGCGCGCTCGTGGACGTGCACCTGCGGCCCGACCCCGACCGCCCGCTCCCGGAGTTCCCGGCGTCGCCGTGGAGCCGCGTGACGTCGGTCGAGGGCGACGCGAAGAAGGGCTTCGTCGCGCACGTGGAGCTCACCGCCTACGACGCGCCGCCCGGCGTCCGGGCCACGCGCCCTGTCACGGACCCCGCGTTCGCCGCCGACCTCGAGTCCACCGCGCTCATGCCGTGCGACCACGTCGACGTGCGGCGCGCCGCGGAGCGCGCCGTCGGCGACGAGACCGACGCGCGGGCCGCCGCGGAGCGCATCGCGACGTTCGTCTACCGGCTGCGCAAGCAGAGCGCGGACGTCGGCGAGGCGACGGCGCTCGAGATCCTCAAGACCATGCGCGGCGACTGCTCGGAGCACGCCACGCTCTTCGTCGCGCTCTGCCGCGCGGCGGGCATCCCGGCGCGGAAGTGCTCGGGGTACGTCTGCGTCGGCGAGCAGTGGGGCGCGCACGCGTGGGCCGAGATCTGGGTCGGCGCGTGGATGGGCGTGGACCCGACCACCGCCGACGTCGGGACCGCGGCGCGGTACGTGTTCTTCGGTTACGACGACCGCGCCGAGGCGAAGGCCGGGGTCGTGAGCGCGCGGGCCCGCGGCCGCATGCGCTTCGTCACGACGCGCCTCGAGGAGGGCGACGACCGCGTCGACTTCCGCGGGCCCGAGACGTGGGTCGAGGTCGACGACGCGGCCCGGCGCGCGCGCCACCACCTGCTCGGCATCGAGGCCCGCGGCTGGCCCGACGGCTGGCGCGTCACGATGTCGCCCGAGGGCGGGTGCCACCTCGCGACGCCGCGCGGCACGATCCACGTCCGGGTGATGGCCGACCAGGGGATCCGGGGCCCGCGGATCCGCGGCATGGTCCCCCGCGGCGGCTCGCCCACGACCTTCGCCGGCGCGGAGGGCTACGGCGCCGACGAGGGCCGGACCGCCCACATCTGCGTCGGGAGCCGGCGGCGCGTCGTCACGATCCTGCTGAACGCCGACGCCGCGGGCGGCGCCGACGACGGCGAGGCCCTCGCCGCGCTCCGCGCGGACGCGGAGCGGGTGCTGGCGCCCACGTTCACGCCCGTCCCGAAGGCCCCCTGATCGGGTCGGCCGGCGGACACACGGGAATCGCTACCGCCGACGCCGGGGGCCCGGTTTCCTCTCCCCGGTGCGCCACCGCCCCCCGTCGGACGTCCGCCGCGGCCTGATCGCCTCGACCTGGGAGGGCGCGTTCGCCCAGGCGTTCATCCTGTGGACCGGCGGCGTGTTCCTCGTGGACTTCGGCCGCCGCCTCGGCGCCGACGAGGGGATGCTCGGGGTCCTCGCGTCGCTGCCGTTCCTGGCGCAGGCGGTGCAGCTCCTGACGGCCGGGCTGTACGAGCGGGCGGGGGCCGCGCGGGCCGCCATCACGCGCCGCACGCTCCTCGCCGCGCGGCTGCTCTGGCTGGTGCCCGCCGCGCTGGCGTTGTGGGGGCCCCGCGACGACGCGGCGCTCACGCTCTACCTCGTCGTCGTGTTCGTCTCGGCGCTCCTCTCGACCACGGGCGCGCACGGCTGGACGTCGTGGATGGTCGACCTCGTCCCCCGGCGCGTGCGCGGGCGCTACTTCGGCTTCCGCTCGGCGGTCGCGACGACGGTGGCCATCGCGGCGGGCGTCGGCGGCGGCTGGATGCTCGACGTCCTCGAGGCGCGCCGCGGCGGCCTCGGCTTCGCGACGGTCTACGTGCTGGCCGCGTTCGCGGGGATCCTCGCGTGGGTCGCGTACCGCTTCCAGCACCACCCGGTGCCGGCGCGCGAGCCGAGCCCGCCGCCGGTGCGGGCCCTCTGGCGCGAGGTGTTCGCGAAGCCGGCGAACCGGCGCATCTTCGTGTTCTTCGCGGTGTGGAACCTCGCGCTCGGCGTCTCGGTGCCCTTCTGGCAGGACTACATGCGGACGGTGCTCGGCATGCCCGCGTGGCAGATCGGGCTCCAGAACAACGTGGGCGCGGTCCTCGGCGTGGCCCTCTCGCCGGTGTGGGGCCGCCTCATCGACCGCGTCGGCGCCCGCACCGTGCTCCTGTTCAACGCGGCGGCCATCGCGGGGATCCCCTTCCTCTGGCTGCTCTGCGCACCCGACCGCATCTGGCCGGTCTGGATCGACACCGTCGTCACGTCGATCTTCTGGACCGGGTTCAACCTCACCGCGCTGAACGTGCCGCTCTCCGCCGCGCCGGCCCGCGGCGGCGCGGTGTTCCTCGGCGCGTTCGCCGCGGTGACGGGCCTCGGCATGGGCCTCGCGTCGCTCGCGGGCGGCGCGGCGGCCAAGCTGCTCGGCCCGGGGCCGCACGACGTGCTCGGCATGTCGCTCGCCGTGCACCAGGTGATGTTCCTGGCGTCCGGCGTGCTGCGCTTCGCGGCGTTCCCCCTCGCGCTGCGCCTGCCGAACGAGACCGGCCGGCGGATGATCTTCCTGTTCCAGGTGATGGGGTACGCGGTGCGGCAGCGGCTCAACCTCTCGCGGCAGATGCTCACCGCCCCGTGGCGCCGCCGCTGACGGCGGCCGGGCCTCGCGTCCCCCCCGCGGCGTCTGCTACCGTCGGGCGATGGAATACCGTCGCCTGGGTCGCAGCGGCACGCGCGTGAGCGAGGTGGTCCTCGGGTCGTGGCTCACCTTCGGGTCGAGCGTCGACGGGGCCGGCACGAAGGCGTGCGTGCGCGCCGCGCTCGACGCCGGCATCCAGACCATCGACACCGCCGACGTCTACGCGACGGGGAAGGCCGAGGAGGTCCTCGGCGCCGCGCTCGACGGCGTCCCGCGCAAGGACCTCGTGCTCGCGTCGAAGGTCTTCTGGCCCACGGGCCCCGGCCCGAACGACCGCGGGTTGTCGCGCAAACACGTCGTCGAGTCGTGCCACGCGAGCCTGCGCCGCCTGCGCACCGACTACCTCGACGTCTACCAGTGCCACCGCTTCGACCCGGACGTGCCGCTCGAGGAGACCGTCCGGGCGATGGAGCACCTCGTCGCCGCGGGCAAGGTGCTCGCGTGGGGCGTGTCGGTGTGGACCGGCGCGCAGATCGCCGAGGGCCTGCGGGTCGCGCGGTCGATCGGCGGCTACGGGCCCGTCTGCAACCAGCCCGAGTACAGCCTCCTCGACCGCGGCATCGAGGCGGAGGTGTTGCCGGTCTCGCGCCGCGAGGGCGTGGGGCAGTGGGTGTTCAGCCCCCTCGCCCAGGGCGTGCTCACGGGCAAGTACGCGGGCGGCCGCAAGCCCGCCGGCTCGCGCCTCGCCGACGCGCAGCGCAACCGCTTCATGACGCCGTTCACGACCCCCGAGGTGGAGGGGCAGGTCGCGCGGTTCGTCGCGCTCGCGGGCGAGCTCGGCATGCCGCCGGCGCGCCTCGCGCTCGCGTGGTGCCTCGCCCAGCCGGGCGTCGACGCGGTGGTGGTGGGGGCCACGCGGCCCGAACAGGTCGTGGAGAACGCGAAGGCCGCGGGCACCCGGCTGTCCCCCGAGGTCCTCGCGCGCCTCGACGCGATCTTCCCCCGCGACTGACCGCTTCGCCCGCCACGGGCGCCGGGCGCCGTACAGCGGGCGCGGGCGGCGGCGTACGGCGGGGGCGCGGAGGGCGCTCGGGACCGCGAGGCCCGGTGGCCGCCGGGCCTCGCCGTCCCGGGGGGGCTCCGCCGTCCCGCCGTCCGGCGGCGAGGGGGGCCGTCCCCCCCGTCGGGTTAGGTACGCGCGGAGGTGCCCGATGCGCTCGCTGCGCGACCTGCTCGCCGGCCTGTCCCTGCCGCCTGCCGCGCCCGCGTCCTCGCTCGGGGGACCCGGCGCGTACGCGATGCCCGCGGCGCACCTCCTGGGCGGCGACCTGCCGCAGGGCCACGTCCACGTCTGGAGCGGGCCGCCGGGCGCGGGCAAGACGGCGTTCCTGCTCGGGCTGCTGCTCGATGCGGCGCGCCGCAACCGCGGCACGTGCCTCGCCACGTACGACCTGCCGGCCGCGTCCGTCGCGCTGCGCGTGCTCGCCATCGAGTCGGGGGTCCCGCTCGCCGACCTCGATCGCGGCCAGCTGACGCCGGTGGAGACCGCGGCCGTCGCCCGCGCGCGCACGCGCCTCGAGGCCCTGCCGTTCTTCGTGCTCGAGGCGCGCGGTTTCCCCGTGGCGTCGCTGGCCGACCGCTGCGTGCGCTGGACGCGCCGCATCGACGTGCTGGGCGTGGACTACGCCGAGGCCGTCGTCCGGCCGGCGGGGTCGCCGATCGCCGACACGTTCCGCGACCTGTCGGCGCTCGCGAAGCAGCGGTGGATGGCCGTGGTCGCGGTGGCGCGCACGTCGCCGCTCGAGCACCCCGCGCAGGGCGGCTCGGGCGCGAAGGCCGCGCCGGCCGACCGCGTCGGCTGGATCGACGCGTCGCCGGACCGGCCGGCGGCGGAGGCGTCCGTCGTCGCCAATCGCCACGGCGCGACGCCGTCGTGCCGGCTCCGCCTCGACCCGTCGAGCGGGCGCTGGCTGCCCGCCGACCCGCCGGCGACGGCCTGATCGCGAGCGTCGGCCGCCGGGCCTCGCGTCGCGCGCCGGGTGACCGGTCCCCCGCCCGCGGGCCGGGCGCCGGACCGTGCCCGCGTCAGGACGCGGGTGTGCTCGGGGGCGTGGCCGGGGGCGCCGTCGGCGCGACGGCCGGGGACGCGCCGACGGTGCGGAAGACGAGCGTCAACCGCGCACGACGGACCCCGCCGGGGTCGATGCCGAGGCGCCGGAAATCGGCGCCGAGGTAGGCGCGCGCGGCGTCGAGGGCCTCGATCGAGGTGCCGCGCGTGAAGACGTAGAAGACGTCGGCATCGCCCTCGCGGTCGTAGATCTCGACGGCCACCGCGTCGAGGAGGCGGCAGAGCCGGTGGAGGCGGCGCGCGAGCGGGTGGACCGGCAGTCGGTCCTCGGCGACGGAGAGGACGTCGTCGCGATCGATCCAGAAGGCGCGATCGATCTCCGGGAACAGGATCTTCACGACGTTGCGGCGGTCCTCGAGGACGACGCCGACCCGTTCCCCACAGCCAACTTGCGTTCGCACCCGGGGTACCGGCAGAATGACGAGGTCGCCGGTCGAAGAGCCGCTCTCCTCCTGGGAAAGCGGGCTATTCTCGTCTTCATCTGGAGTGCGCGGCGTGAACGGGCTCGTCTGCATACCGGAAGAAGTCCTCTGGGGGAGCGTACCTCGGGCCATGGATCGGTCCCCTTCAGAAGGCGAGCGGGCCCCGCGGCCCGGGGAGGCTTCGGTGTCGAAGAGCGATCCGCTGCCGCCGGGGGACGCCGGGGACTGGTTGGCGCGCGTGCGCGCGTCGTGCGCGGGGGCGCGGGTGGTCGTCGTCGACGACGAGCCCGCGGTCCTGCAGATGACGTCGTCGCTCCTGATGGCGGCCGGCTTCCGGACCACGACGTTCGCGGACGGCGACGAGGCCCTCGCCGCGCTCCGCCGGGACCCGCCGGACCTGCTCCTGCTCGACGTGCTGCTGCGCGGGCGGACCGGCATCGAGATCTGCACGGAGATCCGCAACGATCCCCACATCGCGCGCGTGCCGGTGATCCTGGTCACGGGCGCGCTCGTCAGCGTGGCCGACCAGGTGCTCGGGTTCGGCGTCGGCGCCGACGACTACGTGCTCAAGCCGTGGACGCCGGAGATCCTGCTGTCGCGCGTGTCCGCCGTGCTGCGGCGCGTGCGGGGCGCGGCGGCCGAGCGGCTGACGCACGGCCCGCTCGTCATCGACCCGGCCCGGCGCGAGGCCACGCTCGAGGGGGCGTTGCTGCCGCTGACGCCGACGGAGTTCCACATCGTCCATCGGCTCGTCGCCAACCCGGACCGGGCGCTCACGCGGGCGGAGCTGCTCGACGAGGTGACCGACGCGGGCGCGGAGGTCGCGGCGCGCAACGTCGACGTGCACGTCCTCGCCATCCGTCGGAAGCTCGGCACGCACCGCTACCTGCTCCAGACGGTGTTCCGCGTCGGCTACCGGATCGCGCCCGTCTGACCCGCCGCGATCGCGGCGGACGGGGCCGTTCCGGCGGGCCGATCCCGCCGGTCGGCCCGCCGGGCCCCCGGTGACGTTCGCCCGCCGTTCGCTTCAGGCGCCCCACCGAGGGACCGATGGCTCGGGGGTGGGGTTCGACGGCCGGGCCGGGCTTGCGCCCGCGGTATGCCCGGACGTACAACCTCCGATTCGTGGTCTGTTCGGTCTCCCGGCTGCCCGGGTTCCCCGTCCCAAGGCAAGGAGGTCTTCGCATGTTTCGTTCTTCGATGATCGCGGGGGCGTTCGCCCTCGCGGCCTTCGCCTCGCCGGCGTTGGCCGACGCGACCTCGTCGCGTGAGGTCCAGTCGGCCGTGGACGCCTATCTCGCCACGGCGAAGGCGGACACGTCGCTCGTCGGTGGCGCCGGCCAGGCCGGCTACGACGGCGGCTTCTGGATCCGCGGTGGCTCGTTCCTCATGAAGATCAACCTGACGCTGCAGACGCGTTGGGAAGGCTTCGACTGGGACGACACGGCGGTCGAGCCGCGTCCGGGTGGCGACCTGTCGGGCTTCTCGCTCCCGCGCGCCACGCTGAAGTTCTCGGGCGACGCGACCTGCGACGTCCACTACTACGCCGAGCTCGAGTTCGGCCACGCCGGCAACTTCGCCCAGAACAACACGAGCCGCGACGACTCGGTCCTCGACGACCTCCTGCCGGGCGGCGTGATCATCGGCGGCCCGAACAAGACCCTCGACTTCGTCGACTACGGCACGCTGCGCGAGGGCTGGATCGAGTACGAGACGAGCCCGTACGCCATCTTCCGCATGGGTCTCGTCAAGACGCCGACCACCCGTCAGCTCATGACGCCCCCCGAGATGCAGCAGTTCGTCGACATCTCGATGGCGTCGGCCTTCATCGGCCAGACGATGCCCGGCTACAGCGACCGCAACCGTGACTACGGCTTCCTGCTCCACGGCGCCTTCGGCTGCGACGGCGAGTGGCAGTACATGATCGGCGTCACGAACGGCGACGGCCCGGTGCACCGCAACGTGCTCGACGGCGAGACGAGCGACTGCTTCGCCTACTCGGCGCGCGTCAACTGGGACATCAAGGGTCACCTCGGCTACGAGGAGGGCGCGCTGCGCTCGCACGAGTGCGAGTGGGCCGCGTCGCTCGGCGCCTGGGCGCACTACTACACCGACCACGACAACGAGAACCCGTTCTTCAAGTACGCGGACCGCCTCACGTGGGGCGTGGACGCGGCGTTCGCGTGGGGCGGCTTCTCGTTCACGGCGGCCTACAACGCCATGAGCTGGGACGACGCGAACAACAACAACAACATCAGCGGCTTCTCGTGGCTCGCGCAGGCCGGCTACCTCTTCCCGGGCACGGCCTGGGAGATCGCGGCCCGCTACTCGTACTACGAGATGACCTTCGAGGACCAGGGCGACTTCATGCACGGCGGCTCGGAGATCGCCGTCGGCGTGAACTACTACATCGACGGGCACGCCGACAAGGTGACCCTCGACGTCGCGATGATCAGCCCCGAGGGTGACGACGACAGCAACGCGCTGGCGGACACCTACGCCGGCTACAACACGACGTTCGACAGCGACGCGATCCTGATCCGCCTGCAGTGGCAGCTCGCGCTCTAGGATCGTAGACGAACTGCGGTTGTCGACGACCGGCCGAGCCATCCGCCGGGCGTCTCCCTTTGCAAGCTGCCCCGGAGTTGGCTCGCCCCGCTGTTGCCGCGCTAGCGTCAAAGTGCCACAAACGAATGGCCGG
>JAEUHO010000093.1 GCA_016795345.1 Planctomycetia bacterium
GGTCGAGGGCGAGTGGCTCTCCACGTCGTTCGAGCAGATCGAGCCCAACGAGCGCCGCGCCGTCGCGCTCCGGGGCCAGCGCGGCACGAAGGCCGTGCCGCACGACGCGGGCGCGCCCGTCTACGTCGGCTCGTCGGTCTCGACGGACGTCCCGCTCGTGTTCAAGGACCGCTACGTGCCGAAGGGGGCGATCCGATGAGCGCCGCGACCCCGCCCGTCGCCCGTCGCGCGCGCGGCTTCACGCTGCTCGAGGTGCTCATCGCCATGGGCCTCCTCCTCGTGGGCGGCGTGAGCATCCTCGCGGTGTTCACGCTCGCCGTGGCCCACCGCGTCGAGCGCGACGTCGAGGCGAAGCTCGACCTGGTGCGCCCCGAGGTCCGCGCCATGGCCCAGGAGGCCGTGGACAAGGCCGACAAGCACCTGCCGCCCGCCGCGCTCAAGGGCGCGCCGACGTCGCAGCTCGGCTTCACGGTGGACGTGACGTTCGAGAAGAGCCCGAACGGCGACCCGGCCTGGGTCGCGAAGGCCCGTATCCTGTACCGGGGCCAGGAGTTCCAGGCGGGGGTGCTGCCCGCCATGTTCCTGACCCGCAACGTGTTCGACCCGCCTCGCTGACGGAGGTCCCCATGCGCCTGCGCCGAAAGCTCCTGTCCGCCCTGGCCGCGCTCGTCGTCGCGACGTGCGTCGTCCCGGCCGCCTCCGCCGACGTGGTCCGCCTGCGCAGCGGGGAGGCGATCAAGGGCCGCGTGCTGAAGGACCGCACCAGCGAGGACGTGCTCGTCGTCGAGGACTACCTCGCCGGCGCGAGCCGCGAGCTGTCGTGGGACGCCGTCGATCCCGCCGACCGCGCGCGCATCCGGACCGACCTGGGCTTCGGCGACGTCGGCGAGGTCACGATCCCCTGCGACCTCGTCTCGTTCCGCCTCGACAACGGGTCCGTCGTCGTCATCAAGTGCGTGATCCTCAAGGAGGAGGGCGGCGCGCTGATCGTGCGCACCCTCGCCGACAAGGGGATGCGCCTCGCGTCGAACCGCGTCGTGGCGCGCGCGAAGGGCGAGTGCGAGCCCCAGGAGCTCTACACCGCGACCGAGATCGCGGAAAAGTACAAGGAGGAGCTCCAGCCCTCCGACGCCCGCAGCTGGTTCAACTTCGCGCAGCTCTGCGAGGCCGCCGGCTCGTTCCAGGCCGCCAAGGAGGGCTACGAGAACGCCGCCTCCGACGAGGCCTACCCGAAGCGCAAGCAGGCGCAGGACGGCGCGACGCGGATGGAGTCGATCCTCCGCGACCAGGAGGCCGTCAACGAGATCATCCAGCTGAAGCAGGCCGTCGGCGCCGCGCAGTGGAAGCGGGTCCGCGAGGCCATCGACGGG
Organism: Planctomycetia bacterium; assembly: GCA_016795345.1. GTDB lineage: Bacteria > Planctomycetota > PLA2 > PLA2 > JAEUHO01 > JAEUHO01. The sequence continues at coordinate 1,371 of JAEUHO010000093.1, forward strand.
TTCGCCGCGAAGCACCCGACCATCGGCGACGCCGCCAAGAAGAAGCTCGAGGACCTGAAGACCCTCTTCGCCAAGCGCCGGACGGCGCACTTCACCGCCAAGGTGGCGGACCGGCTCGAGAAGATCCTGCGCGAGGACCTCATCAAGAAGCGCGTCGCCCCGAAGGACGCCGCCTACAACGACGTCCAGGCCTGGATCCGCCGCGAGGCCGTGACCGAGGCGTTCGAGAAGCTCGTCACCGAGCTCCAGAAGTCGGACCCGGCGATCACCGCCGAGGAGGTGAAGACCTTCTGGGAGGGCCGCGAGAAGCGGTCGTGGCGCAACGCCAAGTACGCCTCGGGCACGCGGTTCATCTACCCGCCCAAGGTCACGCCGAAGACCGGCACGAAGCAGGTGCAGCCCCAGCGCAACCAGGGCGGCGGGCCCGCGCCCGTCCTGAAGCTGCCCGAGCCGCCGTCGCGCGACGACTGGTGGAAGGACCTCCCGATCGACGAGCGCGTCGCCTTCTGGTGGGCGGTCTTCGTCGAGAAGTCCGGCCTCTTCGAGGTGGACCCGAAGCAGGTGAAGGCCGCGTGCGCGAAGTGCGAGGGCGAGGGCGTCAAGACCTACATGCTCTCCAACGGCATGCAGGCCACCACGCTCTGCGAGCGCTGCGCCGGCGCCCGCTACGACATCTCCGTCCGCTACCGCTGACGTGGCGCGCCACGCCGGCACCGTCGGCTTCGTCGGGCTCGCCGCCGTCCTGGCGGCGAGCCTGCCGGCGGGCGCCGCGCCCGCGCCGCCGAGCCGCCTCGAGGCCCGCCGCGCCCGCATCGACGACCTCGACGCGCGGCTGTCGGCGCTCGTCGTCAAGGCCGGCGAGGACCCGCGCATCGCCCGCGTGGACGCGTACCTCGCGCTCGCGCGGGCCGAGGACTTCGCCTCCGCGCGCCGGACCCGCGTCGCGGACCTCGCGGAGTTCCTGGCCGACGACGACGCGCCGCCGAAGCTCAAGGAACGGGCCCGCGACGCCCTGAAGTCGATCCCGCACCGCAGCCTCGACCCCGACCTGTTCCCGGGCGAGGGCCGCAACAAGCGCCTGGCCTTCTGCCGCGATCGCCTCCTGCCGCTGCTCGTCCGTCCCGGCGAGAAGGCGCTGCTCACGCGCGCGCTCGTCGCCGAGGTCCTCGAGTCGTTCTGGCGGTTCACCGACTCCGCGATCCAGCGGTACGACCCGAAGGACGAGACGACGTGGAAGAAGGCGGCCGAGGCGTACCGCCGCGGCATGAGCGGCGCGCGCTGACCGGCGCCGCGCCCGGTCCGGGGCGCGGGGCGGTGCCGCGTCCGTCGGGCGGGACGGGATCCGGCCCCGGGGCACGCGAGGCCCGCTCGCGACCGGGCCTCGCGTCCCGCGGTTCCCGGGGGTGCGTGTCGTCGGTACGGGTCCGTACGTCGTCGGGCCCCGCGGGCCGAGGCGTGCCCCGTGCCCGGGGCCGGGGTAGGATCCCGGCGTGATCCGCCGTGCGCCCGTGATCCTCTGGACCCTCCTCGCCGTCGGCGTCGCCGCCGTCGCGGGCACGCCGACGTCGTCGCCGCGCACCGCCGCCGACCGGCGCGCGCAGATCGACGCGCTCGGGAAGCACCTCGACGCGCTGCGCAAGGAGGCCGAGGTGGACGCGCGCGCCGCGCTCGTCCGGACCTACCTCCGCTACTCGGCCGACCGCCTCGGCAACACCGCCGACCGCATCCGCCTCGACGACATCGTCGAGATCGTCGAGGACGAGACCGCGCCGGTGGAGATCCGCGAGGAGGCGAGCAAGGCGGTGGTCTGGGACCAGGCCCAGCGGTACGACCCGGACCTCGACGCCGCGGGGAAGGGCCTCGCCCGCCCGCGCGCCAAGTTCAGCAAGAAGTACCTGCTGCCCATGCTCGTCGATTTCAAGGACTCGAACAGCCGCGCGTTCGCCAACAACATGCTGCAGGCCCTCTGGCCGGGCATGCGCGACCCCGACATCGTCAACTGCCGTCCGGGCGTGAAGCCCTCGTGCACCGCCGCGCGCGTCGCGTGGGAGAAGCAGCTCGCCAAGTGACGCGCCGCGCCGCCCCGACGCGCCCGAGCCTGCCCGCGCGCGCCGGCGGCGTCGCGTCGGGCGCGCGCCCGTGGCGCGCGGTCCCGCGGCGCGCGCTCGCGATGCGCGCGCTCGCGCGCGTCGTGGGCCCGGTGCTGGCGTGCGCCGTGCTCGCGGGGTGCGCGTCGCGCCCGCGCCCGTCCGGCAGCGGCGGGCCCGCCACGGACGTCGCGGCGCCGGTCGCGTCGGTGGGGGCCGAGCGGGTCACGAAGGCGGAGCTCTCCGACTTCCTCCACGCGCGGTTCCGCGAGGCGTGGCTCGACGCGCTCGACGAGCTGGTGGACGAGCGCATCGTCGCGATCGAGGCCCGCGCGCTCGGCGTGACGGTCCCCGCGCCGGCGCTCGCGGCGGCCGTCGACGCCGAGGTCGAGGCGCGGCGCCGCCAGCTCGTCGAACAGTTCGGCCCGTCGGCCGACCTCGAGGCGTCGGTGAAGGCGTACTACGGGCTCGACGTGGCCGGGTGGCGGGCGAAGGTGCTCGAGCCGCGGCTGCGCACGCGGCTCGCGCTCGCGCGCGTCGTCCGGCTCTCGTCGCGGCTGCGCGAGCAGGTGATCGCGCGCGTGCTCGTGGTGAAGGACCGCCCCACGGCCGACGCCGTGCGCGCGAAGCTCGACCGCGGGGCGGACTTCAGCCTCACCGCGCTCGAGGTGTCGGTGGATCCCTCGCGCAACCTCGGCGGCGTGATCCCCCCGATCGCGCGCGGCGACCTCGCGCGCCCCGACCTCGAGGCCGCCTTGTTCGGCGCCGCGCCGGGCACGGTGCTCGGCCCCCTCGAGGTCCGCAGCGGGGCCGCCGTCGAGTGGCACCTGTACAAGGTGGTCGAGCGCGTGCCCGCGTGGGGGGGCCCGCCGTCGAGCCTCCTGCCGCGGCTCGAGGACGACCTCGCGAAGTCGCCGGTCACCCGCGCCGAGTTCGAGCGGTGGTCGTCGCGGACGCGGGCGCGCTACGGCGTGCGGTACTTCGCCCCCGACGGGAGCGTGCTTCCGGGTGGGGGGGGCGGGCGGTAGGTTGTCGCCGGTGAGCCCCAAGCGACGTCCCACGCCCGATCCGACGCCTTCGTCCCCCGCGGCCGGCCCGCCGGAGGGCGCGCGCGACACCTCGGAACCGGCGGGCACCGGGCCCTCGACCGCCGCCGGGTCGGCGACGGACGCCGCGCCCGACGCCCCGACCACGACGGCGAACGAGCCCGAGCGGCGGGAACCCGAGCTGGGCGAACAAGCTGCGCCGGGCGAGGCCGGGGTCGACGGCGGCGCCGGCGCCGCCGACGACCCGCTCCCCGACCCCGAAACGCTCCCGGAGACCGACACGCTCGCGGAGGGCGACGACGCGGCGACGGACGCGGACGGCGACGGCGGGCGGCGCCGCGCGAAGAAGCCCGACGGCGGCGGCCCGCCGCCCCCGCCCGAGCGCCTCGAGGGCGCCGTCGAGGCCCTGCTGCTCGCCGCGGGCGAGGCGCTCACGGCGGAGCGGGTCCGCGACCTGCTCGGCCTCCCGTCGGCGCTCCACGTCCGCGAGGCCGTCGAGGCCATTCGCACGCGCTGGAAGGCGGCGGGCCTCGCGGTCGAGATCCAGGACGTCGCGGGCGGGCATCGCGTCGTCACGCGGCCGGAGTACGCCGAGTACGTCCGGCGGCTCTGGCGTCGCCCGGCCGCCGATCGCCTCTCGGCCACGCTCCTCGAGACGCTCTCGATCGTCGCGTACAAGCAGCCGGTGGCCCGCGCGGAGATCGAGCGCATCCGCGGCGTGCAGTGCGGCGAGGCGCTGCGGCAGCTCCTCGAGCGCCGCCTGCTGAAGGTGTCGGGCCGCAGCGACCAGCCCGGCCGCCCGCTCCTGTACGCGACGACCGTCCGCTTCCTCGAGGTGTTCGGGCTCGCCGGCCTCGAGGACCTCCCGAACGCCAAGGACCTCGCCCGCCTCTGACCGGACGGGCGGGCGGGCCGCGGCGGCGATCGGGTCGCGGTTGCCCCGGCGCCCGGGCCCTCGGTGCTCGGTCCGGCGGTCGCTCGGCCCCCGCGCCGCGTGCGCGCGCCGTTCCCGCGCTCGGGCGCGGTCGTGGGCGCCGGTACGCGAGGCCCGGTGGCCGCCGGCCCCCGGGCCTTGCGTCCCCGGACCCCGACCGGCGATCCCCCCGGTCCCCGACGTCGGGCGCGGAATTCCCGGCCGGACACCCGCCCCCGGGTTTCGACCCGGCGGCAGACCCCGGTATCCTCGCGCGTTTCCCTGTCCGCCGACGTCGGAGGTCGCATGTCTCGCGCCTGGAAGCAGGTCAAGCAGTACGAGCGCTGGGTGCTCATCGGGATCGTCGTCCTCCTGCTGGCGACGTTCTCCGTGACCGGTGCCAGCCAGGGGTGCACCCGCAAGGGCCCCGGGCGCGGCGAGGACCTGGGCGGCACCTTCCAGGTCGCGCCCGGCCAGAGCCGGAGCGTCTCGCACGAGGACTTCGTCGCGGTCTTCCGCCGGTACGAGGCGCTGTACGCGCGGGTGCTCGGGCCGTCGATCCGGTTCGCCGGCGAGATGCTCGAGGACCGCAACTCCCGCAAGCTGCTCGGCACGTGGATGCACATCGCGCAGGTCGAGGCGGCGAAGGCCGCCGGCTACCGCGTCTCCGACGACGAGGTCCGCGACACGGTGCGCGAGCTGGTCTCGCGCTGGGCCGGGCGCGGCGGCGGCTTCACGCCCGAGCGGTACGAGCAGGTGCTCGAGGGCATCTCGCGCGGGTCGCAGGGCGCGCTGAACAAGGCCGACTTCGAGCTGACGGTGCGCGAGCTGCTGCTGAAGGACAAGTTCCTCGGCGACCTCGTCGTGACCGACCGGTACGCGGTGGACCGCAAGGAGGCGTTCGACGCGTGGAAGGCCTCGCGCGAGCGCGTGGACCTCGTGTTCGCGGCGCTGCCCGCCGCGGCGTTCGTCGACGTCGTGCGCCCGGACGAGCAGACGCGCTCGGCCATCGCGGCGCAGGGCCTCGCGCTGCAGAAGGCCGTGGACGCGGTCCGCGACGTGCGCCGCCACAACGCGACGCTCGCGACGTGGCGCGAGAAGCACGGCGCGTGGCCGGCCGACGAGGCGGAGTTCCTCTCGAAGGAGCCGGGCAAGGCCCTCGGCGCCAAGCTGCCGAACGACCCGTGGGGCGCGCCCTTCGTCTACGCGAAGGTCGGCGACGCGGGCGTGCTCTCGTCCGTCGGCCCGGACGGCAAGCCCGGGACCGCCGACGACGTGCGCCCCGAGGCCGCGAAGCTGCTCGACACGCTCGCGAACCTGCGCCGCGTCGGCGACGCGCTGCGCACGTGGTTCCGCGAGGCCGGCGCCTGGCCGGACGCGCTGACCGAGCTGACGAAGGCCCCGCCGTCGAAGGAGGGCAAGCTGCCCGTCCCCGCGCCGCTCCTCGAGGTCTCGAAGGACGGGTGGGGAGGCGAGCTGACCTGGGACAAGGCGACCGCGACGCTGCGCAGCGCCGGCGCCGACGGGAAGGCCGGCACCGACGACGACGCCGTGGCGAAGCCGAGCGCGGACGCCGTGGTCGTCCCGCTGCCGGCGGCCCTCGTGCCGTTCCTCGCCGCGGACCAGGTGAACGACGCGTGGAACCGGCCGCTGGCGGTGCGCTTCGCGACGGGCCGGTTCGAGGCCTCGAGCGCCGGCGCCGACGGCGTCGAGGGCAACGACGACGACGTGAAGGACGGGAACTCGACCGACGTCGAGGCGTTCTTCGTGTCCGTCCGGCGCGACTTCGCGATCCCGCGCAAGCGCGAGTTCGAGGCCGCGTACGTCGTGCCGAGCCTCGTGTCGGACGAGCTGTTCGGGAAGGCGTGGGCGAAGCTGCCGCAGTTCCGCCCGACCGAGTCCGACGCGTGGGAGACGTTCCTCGCCCAGCTCGGCTCGGGCTACCGCATCGCCGACGGCGAGGGCGCGGACGCCCCCGACGTCGACCCGAAGGACCCGGTGAAGGGCTACGGCGCCGACCTGCGGCGCCAGCTGATCGAGCAGAAGGTGATCCCCGCGGGCACGGTCGGCTGGCCGGTGCCCTCCGCCGACGCGTTCGGCGACCAGAAGGCGGCGCCGGCGTCCAACACGCCGGGCCTCCCCGACCCGGGCGTCAACAAGCTCTACAAGACGTACCTCGACCGCGGCTGGCGCTACGTCGCGCTGCGCGACCAGTTCTTCGCCAAGCTCCTCGACGCGATGCTCAAGACGGCCCGCGACAAGGAGGCCGAGTACCAGGCGTGGATCGCCGGCGGCAGCAAGGGCGTGGGCCCCGACCGCGGGCCGACCACGTTCGCGGCGCAGCTCGCGGCCTGGCAGGAGTTCCAGCCGAGCGAGGCCGACCGCGCCGCGGGCGCGCAGTTCCTCACGCTGTACTCGACGCCGGCGCCGCTCGAGCGGCAGGCGATCGAGGCGCTGCCCGTGCTCGGGTACCCCGCGCTGTCGTCGTACCTCGACCCGCTCAAGGACGGCGACTACGACGTCACGCCGAAGACGCTGTTCGGCGGCCCCGCGCTCGTCGCGGTCCGGTCGGTCAAGCGGCACAACGAGCGCGACGCGGAGCTCGCGGAGGTCCGCGGCAAGCCCGAGTTCTGGGACCGGTACCTCGACACGCGCGCGCTCGACCGCGCCGCGCGCGAGCTCGACAAGGTGCGCACGGCGCTGCTGCCGCCGCCCGCGGACCCGAAGGCCCCCGCGCCGACGGCCGCCGACGGCGCCGCGAAGGTGAAGGCGTTCCAGGACGCCGTGGACGCCGCGGTGGCCGCGCGCAAGCTGCCGGTCGTGATGGACCGCACCGGGCCGTTCGTCGGCGCGACGTCGCTGGGCCAGCGCGCGCCGAAGGCGCCGGCGTCGGCGACGCCGGCCGAGAAGGACGCGCTCGCGCGGCGGGCCTACGTCCGCGGCATGGGCTACTCGGCCGTGCGGCAGATCGACGGCAGCAAGTCCACCGAGGTCGGCACCGTGGGGCGCTTCGTGCTCCGCGACACGCCGCGCCTCGGCGTCGAGGCGCCGACCAAGGCGGCCTACCTGGTCGTCGTGGCCGGGCAGTCCGACCCGGGTCCCGAGGAGTTCCACGGGAAGGCGTTCGTCGAGTGGGTCCGTCAGGAGGCCTACGACCAGACGCCCGAGTGGCAGCCGGCGCGCGGCATCCAGATGCACGACCGCAAGGGGCGCCTGCTGCGCCTCCTCTACGGCCTGTACGACGACTGGGAGCGCGTGAAGGTCGACTACAAGATCGCGACCAACGAGGACCTCGTGGTCCCGAAGGACGCCGGCGCCGCGCGCTGATCGCGGGGCCCGGATCGCGGCGCGAGGTTCGCCTCGCCGCCCCGTCCCCATCGCGGGGCGGGGCGGCGCGGGGCCCGCGGGCGCGTGGTTCGAAGCCGGGAAGGAACCTCGGTTCCGTCCCATCGACGCACCCGCCGGCGCGGGCCCGTCCGCTCGGGCCCATCACCTCCGGCGTGGGGGCCTCAGGCGTTGGGGCCTCAGGCGTGGGGGACCGGGTCGTCGCCGCCGCCGCCGCCCGGTCGGCAGCGCCAGAGGCGCGAGGCCGTGAGCCGCACCCCGCGCCACGCGCCGTGGCGGCGGATCGCCTCCGCGGCGTAGACCGAGCACGTCGGGTGGAACCGGCACGCGGCGGGCAGCAACGGCGACAGCACGCGCTTGTAGAACGCGAGCAGCGCGAGCAGCACCGTCTTCACGGCGCGCGCCGCCCGGCCGCGCGGAGGAGGTCGGCGACGAGGCCGTCGAGCGAGGGCTCGCGCAGGTCGCGGCGCGGCGCGCCGAGGAGATCGACCGCGGCGAGCTCGGCCGCGACGCGGCGGAACGCCTCGCGCAGCAGGCGTCGGAAGCGGTTCCGGCGCACCGCCGAGCCGTACTGGCGCGGGGTCGCGATCCCGAGGCGCGGGCGCGCGCGGTCGTTGGGGAGGATGCGGAACGTGGCCTCGGCGCCCGTGAAGCGGCGGCCCCCGCGTCGCAGCGGGGCGAAGTCGCGCTCGAGGCGCAGCCGGGCGTCCTTTGGATGCCGCCACGAGACCGGGGGGGAATCGCTCACGGGCCCATGGTACGCGGGGGGACGCCGGGGGGCCCCGTCGCGAAACCGGGCCCCCGGGTCGTCGGAGGTGCGAACCTGCGGTAGCCTAGGTGCGTGCGCGGCGCCTGGTCCTTCCCCGTCGTCGTCCTGACCCTCGCGGCCCTCGGGCTCCCCGGGTGCCGGGCGGTCGGCTCGTCGTGGGCGGCGCCCGCCGCGGTCCGCGGCGCCCACGACGACGCCCCGGGCACCCCGGTCGCCGGCGGCGCGTCCGGGTCGGCGAGCGCCGATCCCCGGATCGCCGCGCTCTACGCGCGGGACTTCACGGTCCGGGCACGGGCGGGGGAGCGCCTGGTCGCGGAGGGCGAGGCCGCCCTCGACCTGCTCGGCCGCGCCGCGGACGCGGAGCGGGGGACCCCGGGTCCGTCCCGCGTCGCGCCGGTGCTCGCCGCCGTGCTCGCCGAGGTGCCGGTGGAGCGGCTCCAGCAGACGTACCTCGCGTCCCGCGAGCCGGCCGTGCGGGCGGCGACGGCCACCGAACTGGGCCGCCGCGACGCCTGGGCCGCCGTGCCCGCGTTGATCGACCGCGTCGAGGACCCCGACGGCCGCGTGCGGGCCTCGAGCGTGGCGGCGCTCCGGCGGCTCACGAACCGCCTGTACGACGTCGATCTCGCCCTGGGCGCGGCCACCGCCGCGCAGGTCGCCGCGCGCGAACGGACGTGGTGGCGGCTCGAGGGGTCCGCGCGGCCGGCGCGGCGCGCCTCGGGTGGCTGACCCCGGGCGGTGATGCGCTCCCCGGCGGCCGTGGCGGAAGCGGCGTCGGCGCGGTCGCGCGGCGGCCGGGCCGGACCCCGGCTCCGGCGTCGGGCCCCGGCCCCTCCCCGGATACGATCCGACGCGAGCCGTCCGTGAGTCGCTGGTTCACCCTGTACACCGAGGTCCTCGTCCGGGTGCTCCCGGAGGGGGACTACGCGCTCGCGCTGGAACAGCTGAGCGAGGCGCTGCCCGACGCCGTCGCGGTCGTGGACCGCGCCGGCCGCGTGATCGTGTGGAACCGCGCGCTCGCGAAGGCGACCGTGCCGCGGGAGGAGGCGCTCGGCCGCCCGCTCCTCGAGGTCTTCGCCGCGCTCCGCGCCGACCGCAACCGCGACTGGGGGGCCGCCCTCGACCGGGTGCTGCGCGAGGGCGTCGCGCTCGAGTTCCCGCAGGTGCCGCTCGCCGACCGCGTGGTGCGGGCGGTGCTGACGCCGCTGCACGAGCGCGGCGGCGCGGTGCTCGGCGCCGGGCTCGTGCTCGAGGACATCACCGAGCGCGTGCGCACCGAGGAGCGGCGCGTCCTGCGCGCGCGCAGCGAGGCGGTGGAGGCGCTCGGCGCCGGGATCGCCCACGAGATCCGCAACCCGCTCAACGCGCTCTCGCTCAACCTGCAGCTGCTCCGCGAGCGCGTCGCGGACCCGGCCGCCTCGCGCGCCGACCTGCTCGCCAAGACCGACGCGATGCTGGCCGAGATGCGCCGCCTCGACGAGCTCGTGACGCACCTCCTGGAGGTGTCGCGCGGCGGGCCGCCGAGCCGCGAGCCCGTGCGGCTCGACGACGTGGCCGCCGCCGTCGTGGAGCGCCTGCGCTCGACCGACACGCAGGCGGGCGTGGCGCTCACGTTCCACCGCGGCAGCCGCCGCACGCTCCTCCTCGACCCCCGTCGGGTGGACCGCGCCCTGCACAACCTCGTGCGCAACGCGCTCGAGGCGGCGCCGCGCGGCGGGCACGTCTGGTTGACCACGCGCGACGACCCGGTCAGCACGGTGGCGGTCGTCGACGACGACGGGCCCGGCATCCCCGCCGCCGACCGCGCCCGGATGTTCGAGCTCTTCTTCACGACGAAGCGCGGCGGCCACGGCCTCGGCCTCCCGCTCGCCCGCCGCGCCATCCAGGACCACGGCGGCGAGATCGAGGTCCTCGAGCGGCCGGGCGGCGGCGCGCGGTTCGTCGTCCACCTGCCGATCGACGCGGACCCGGCGGCCGGCGCGCGCGGCGGCGCGGCGGCCCGGGACGGAGGGCGCTCGTGGCACGGCTCCTGATCGTCGAGGACGAGCCCAACGCGCGCGCCGCGCTGGGCGAGGTGTTCTCCGCCCGCCACCAGGTGCGGCTCGCCGAGGACTACGAGCGCGCCGAGGAAGCGCTGCGCAACGAGCCGTTCGACCTCGTGCTGACCGACGTCGTCCTGCCGGGCGGCAAGGACGGCATGGACCTGCTCCCCGAGGTGCGGCGGCTGCACCCGCACACCCCCGTCGTGGTGATGACGGCCTACGGGACCATCGAGAAGGCCAAACGCGCGATGCGCGAGGGCGCCTACGACTTCCTCGAGAAGCCGCTCGACCTCCCGCGCCTCCGCGCGGTCGTCGACTCCGCGCTCCGTGCGCGCGAGGAGACGTCGGCCTCCGAGCCGCTCCGCGACGCCCTCGCGCGCGACGGCGTGTGGCGCAAGGGGTTCGTCGGCGAGTCGCCGGCGATCCAGGAGGTGTTCCGGACCGTCGCCAAGGTGGCCCCGACCAACGCGACGGTGCTGCTGCTCGGCGAGTCGGGCACGGGCAAGGAGCTCGTGGCGGAGGCCGTGCACGCCGTGAGCGCGCGGTGCCGCGGCCCGTTCGTCCGCGTCAACTGCGCGGCGCTGGCGGAGAGCCTGCTCGAGAGC
>JAEUHO010000132.1 GCA_016795345.1 Planctomycetia bacterium
CGTCGAGGCGCTCGTCTTCGGCGGCCACGAGGTGCGCGACACCGACTGGGTCCGCTCCGCCGACGAGTACCGGCGACGCGCGGGCGTGTTCGACGAGAGCCTGCTCGCGACGCTGCGCGACGACCTCGAGGCCGCGTCCGAGAACCTGCGCCCCGGGTACCTCGTGAACCCGGTCGAGACGGTGAAGGCCCTCGCGCGCAAGGGCCGCGTCGCGCGGGCCAAGGGCGTGCGGCAGATCGTCGCCGGCATCCAGGCCGACCTCGCGGACTTCGCGCGCCGGCACCGCCTCGACACCGTGGTCGTGGTCAACGTCTCGAGCACCGAGCCGCCCCGCGACCTCCCCATCGAGTGGGCCACGCTCGAGCGCTTCGAGCGGTCGCTCGACGGCGCCGCGAAGAAGGCGCTCACGGCGAGCGTCGTGCACGCGTACGCGGCGATCGACGCCGGCTGCCCCTACGTCAACTTCACGCCGTCGCCCGGGAGCACGATCCCCGCGCTGCTCGAGCTGGCCGAGCAACGCGGCGTCCCGCACATGGGCAGCGACGGCAAGACCGGCGAGACGCTCGTGAAGACCGTGCTCGCGCCCCTCTTCACCGGCCGCGCGCTCCGCGTGCTGTCGTGGGAGGGCTACAACATGCTCGGCAACCGCGACGGGCTCGTCCTCGACGACCCGCTGGCGAAGCAGAGCAAGACGCGCAGCAAGGACGTCGCGCTGCGGTCCATCCTCAAGGACGACGCCACCCACACGCGCGTCTCCATCGACTACGTCCCGAGCCTCGACGACTGGAAGGTCGCGTGGGACTACGTCCACTTCGAGGGGTTCCTCGGCGCGAAGATGGCGATGCAGTTCACGTGGCAGGGCAACGACTCGGTGCTCGCGGCCCCCCTGGTGCTCGACCTCGCGCGGTTCGCGGCGCTCGCGAAGGCGCGCGGCGAGCGCGGCCTCATGACGCACCTCGCCGCGTACTTCAAGAACCCCGCCGGCGTCGACGAGCACACGTTCGTCCGCCAGCTGGCGATGCTCGAGGCCTACGCGACCGGTCACGGGACGGGTGGCCATGCGTCGGGCGGCCACGCCGCGGGGAGCCAGGCCGCGGCGGGGCACGGGGCCGGTGGCGCGGCCCCGACGGCCCACGGCGCGCCGGGACCGCGGTCGGCGGGCGCGTCGCGCGCCAAGTCGCCGGGCCGCTGACGGGCACCCGTGGTCGCGGCGCTCGTCGGCGCGGGCCTGCTCGTCGTGTTCGTCCTCGCGGAGGCGTGGGGCGAGCGGCTGCCGGGGCGCGGGCGCCGCGTCCCGTTGCTCGCCTACGCGCTGCTGCTGCTGCTCGCCGGCGTCGAGCTCGCGCGGAACGACCACGGGCTCGCGGCGATCGTGTTCCCCGTCGCGTTCGTCGCGGCGCCGGTCCTCGTGATCTTCGGCGGCGCGGCGGCCGGCGTCCGGCGCTTCTACGGCTGGCCCGACCTCGGCCCGACGCCGGGCCGCCTCGCCGGCGTCGCCGCCGCGCTCCTCGTCGGCGTCCTCGTCGGCACCCGCGTGCGCGAGGCCGACGTCGAGGCGTCCATGGGGCGCGGGCGCGACGTCGCGATCGCGCTCGCGTGGCGCAAGCAGGGCACCGGCACGTGGCCCGCGCGCATCGACGACCTCTTCCCGGACCCGCCGCGCACGCGCCTCGGCTGGATCGCGCCGCCGCCGTTCGCGTGGGACCCCGCGACCGCGCGGCTCTCCTTCCCGGTCACCGCGCGCATCGCGTTCGAGCTGGACGCGAACGACCCGAAGTCGCCGTGGAAGCAGGTGGCGAGGTGACCGGCGCCGCGCGCCGCGCCCGGCTCGCGGCCGCCCGCCTCTACCTCGTCGTCGGCGAGGCGTCGTGCCGCGGCCCGTGGGAGGCCGCCGTCGCGCGCGCGCTCGCGTCCGGCGCGGTGGACCTCGTGCAACTGCGCGAGAAGGCGCTCGACGACGCGGCGTTCGTCGCGCGCGCCGCGCGGCTGCGGGCCCTCCTGCCCCCCGACGGCCCCCTCCTCGTGCTCAACGACCGCGTCCACCTCGTGGCGGCCTGCGGCGCCGACGGCGTCCACGTCGGCGAGGACGACTGTCCGCCCGAGGAGGCCCGTCGCCGCCTCGGCGACGACCTCCTCGTGGGCGTCTCGACCCACGACGCCGCCGAGGTCGCCGCCGCGCCGCGCCGCGGCGCCGACCACGCGGGCCTCGGCCCGTGTTTCCCGTCGCGCACGAAGGCCCTCGCGCGCCGGCCCGCCGGGGCGGCCCTCGTCGCCGCCTGCCTCCCGGCGGCGACCGTGCCGGTCTTCCCCATCGGCGGCATCACGCCGGACAACGTCGCGACGCTCGTGGCGGCCGGGGCCTCGCGTGCCGCCGTCGGGGCCGGCATCCTCGGCGCGGACGACCCGGCGGCCGCGGCCCGCGCCATCGCCGACCGGCTCGCCGGCACCGGGCGCCGTGCGGGCACGGCGGGCGTCTGACCGGTACGATCGCGGGAATGCCGCCCGCTCGCGTCCCGACGAAGCTCGTCCTCCTCGCCGTCCTCTCGGGCGCGGTCGGGGTCGCGGGGACGCAAGGCCCGCTGGCCGTCGCGGACGACGACGAGCGTCCGTCGCTGGTGCGCGCGTTGTTCCTGGAGAAGACCGCCCGCGACCCCGCGGCGGCCCTCGCCCTGTTCGACCGCGTGGCGGCGGACCCGGCGGCCGACGCCGCGACGCGCGCCGACGCGCGGCTCGGCGCCGCGCGGTGCCTCGTGGCCCTCGGGCGCGACGCCGACGCCGACGCGCGGTGGAAGGCCCTCGAGGAGGACGCCGGCGCGCCGCCCGACGCGCGGGAGCGCGCGCGCGACCTGCGGCGCCGCCGCGCCGAGGTGCAGCGCTCCGCGGAGGAGACCGAGGCGGAGCTGCGCGCGCAGGAGGCCGTGCGTCGCGCCGAGCAGGCGCGCCAGGACCGCGAAGGGCGCATCGAGGCCGCCCGCGTGCTCGTCGAGAGCGCGGCGCGGCAGGTGAAGGAGAAGCGGTACGAGAAGGCCCGCGAGGACCTCATCCAGGCGCTGCAGCTCAACCCGACCGACGAGCGGGCGGTCGCGCTCCTCGAGGAGATCTCGGCGTTCGGCGACCGCGGCGACCTGCTGCGGCAGGCGATCCGGTTCGTCGCGACGAACCGGGTCCTCGACTTCCGCCGGCTGTCGGCCGACGTCGAGCGACGGCACAAGGCCGCGCTCGGCCTGCTCCGCGAGGGCCGTCCCGACCTGGCGGTGCCGTCGTTGTCGGACGCCGTGGCCCGCATCGACGAAAGCGACTTCTACGCCGACCTCGCGGAGGCCCGCCGCGGCCTCGTCGTCCTGATGCGCAAGGCGATCGAGGACGCCAAACGCGCGGGCGTCGCGCTCCCCGCGGGCACGGCGGTCCCCGCCGACCGGCCGGAGCCTCCGGCGGTGAAGCCGTGGCGCAGCGAGTTCTTCGGGCTGCTCTCGCGCGTGTTCTCGACCGACGGCGACGGCAACACGTCGCTGCGCTTCTACGACACGGCGGTCCCGCCGAACCCGGCGCCCGAGGGCCGCGGCGCGGGCTTCGCGTCGAGCGGCGTGGCGGCGACGCCGGTGCCCGGCACCCTTCGCCGGGCGCGGTGGATCGAGCGCTACGTGCGCGACAACGTCGCCCCCGGCTCGTGGGGCGGCCGCGACCGGCTGCTCGAGCGATGGGACGACCTCCTGGTGGTCGAGCACGCCGCGGGCGCGCTCCGCGAGGTGGACGCCGTCGTCGGCGCGTTCGCGCCCGGGGCGCCGACGCCCGTGCGCGTCGAGGTGCGCGTGTACGCCGCGACGGCGACCGGCGTGGCGGACGCGGTGCGCCTGCTCGAGGTGCGCGCGAAGCCGGGCGAGGCCGGCACCTCCGCCGTCGCCGCCGCGCCCACGCTGGCCGAGCAGGTGCAGTTCCTCGCGGGCTCGTCGGGCCTCGTGCCGATGGCCCAGGCGTCGCTCCGCCTGACGGGCCGGCACGCGACGACGGTGCGGTTCCGCGAGCCGACGTCGGGCTGCCCCTGGTACGCCCCGCGCGAGGGGCCGACCCCGCTCGTGATCCCGGACCGCGACGCCACGTACGGCCTCGACCTCGACCTGTACGCCGAGGACCTGCCCGGCGCGAAGGGCCACGCCGCCGTCTCCGTGGTGGCGACGGTGCGCCGCCCGGAGCGGCCGCGGCTGCTCCCGCTCGCCACGGGCAACACGCGCGTGCCCTCGTTCCTCCAGCAGGTCGTCGAGGCCGACCGCAAGGTGCCGCACGCGGGGTCCCTGGTGCTGCTCGCGCTGGCGAACCCGTTCAAGGCGAACGGCGCCGCGGGCGACCCGGCCGGCGGCACGCACCCCGACCTCGTCGTCCTGCTGTCGGTCGCGCCGGCCGACGGCGGGGAGGTGCCCGACGCGCCGCCGCCGGCCCCGTCGGCCGCGGGCGGCGGCGTGACGCGCGAGATCGACCTCGGCCCGCTCGCCGACGTCGAGGACGAGCCCCCGCCCGACGACTGGCCGTCCGCGCCGTTCGCCGACCCGTCGCGGCTCGACGCCGCGCGCCGGCGGCGCGACGCCTTCCTCTCGGGCTGGCTCGCGGGCCGGCTCGCCCTCGCCGCGGGCGCCGGCAGCGTGACCGTCAGCGACGGACGGGTCACCGCGACCCTGTCGGCCGAGGACCACGCGCGCCTCGTCGCGGAGGTCGAGCGGCTCACCGCGGACGCGGCGAGGTTGTTCACCGTCGAGGTGGAGGCGACCGAGGTCGCGACGCCGCGCGCGCTCGCCGCGCTGAAGGAGGCCGGCCAACGCGTGGACGACCCGGGCCAGCGCCTCTGGCGGCTCGACGAGCCCGCCGCCGCGCGCCTCGCCGCGCGGCTCGGCGAGGTCGCGACCCCGAGCGTCTTCGCGACGCGGACGCGCCTCGCGGCCCGCCACACGCAGCTCGTCACGGCGCGCGCCCTGCGCTCGCGGTCCCTCGTCGAGGAGTTCCGCGTGCGGCGCGACCCGGACGGCACGCTGCGCACCGTGCCGGTGAACGGCACCGCCGAGGAGGGCCTGGTGGTGTCCGTACGGCCCGTGGCGAGCGTCGGCGGGCTGGCGACGCTCGACGTCTCGGCGGTCGTCGCGGCCATCGAGAAGGTCGAGGCCTGGTCGCCGCCCGACGCGCCGGGCGGGGCGCCCTCCGTCGTCCTGCCGCGGCACGCCGTCGAGCGCGCGGGCGGCCAGGGCACGTTCGGCGACACCGACACGATCGTGCTGGCGGTCCCGTCGCCGGGGTCCGACGGCGCGCGGACGGTCCTCGTCCGCGTCCGGCACGTCAAGCCGTAGGCGCGACCTCGCGCCGGCGGGCGCGCGCGCGCGCGACCCGCGCGGCGACCGCGATGCCGAGCATCGCCCCGCCGGCGTCGAGCAGCACGTCGTAGAACGAGCTGCCACGCACCGACGAGAGCCCCTGCAGCAGCTCGTCGGCGGTCGCGAGCGCGACCGCGAACGCGAGGGAGACCAGGGGGCGACGGATGGGGCGGCCGCCCCCGGGCACGGCCCGCCAGACGAGCACGCCGAACACGGCGTACGCCAGCGCGTGACCGCACTTCCGCAGCACCTTGTTGACGACCCGGGCCACCGCCTCGGGCACCCCGAGGGACGAGAGGAACGACGACGTCACCGCCCCGGTGGCGTCGGACGACGCCCAGGGGCCCGCCATCGCGAGGACCGCCACGGCGAACAACATGGCGGGGAGCGCGCGGCGCGACATCGGGGTGGAGGATACCCGTGCCGGGTAGGATCCCGCGGTGCCCGCGACGGTCCCCCCCACGGATGGCTCGGCCCCCTCGCTGCCGCCGGGCGTCGCCGCCCCGTCGGCCGACGACGGGACGGGGGACGCCGACGACGGCGCGCCGGCCCACACGCTGCCGTGGTGGCGGCGGTTCGAGCGGCGGTCGATCCTGAGCCTCGCGAAGCGCCTGGCCTCGCCGGGCGGCCGCGCATTCGTCGGGAAGGTCCCGGCGTTCGCGCTGGCGTCCCGCCGGTTCCTCGCCCGCATCGAGACGGCGCGCGTGACCGTCTGCGGCGCGCCGTTCCGCCTCGACGTGATGCGCCGCTCGGTCTCGCGCAGCATCTACCTCGGCGGCCGCTGGCACGCCGACGTCGTCCGCATGCTCCGCACGCACGTGAAGCCGGGCTCGGTCGCGGCCGACGTCGGCGCCAACGTGGGCTACATGGCGGTCCACATGGGCGAGGTCGCGGGGCCCGACGGGACCGTGCTCGCGTTCGAGCCCGAGCCGCGCAACTTCGCGGTGCTCGCGGAGAACACGCGCCACGCCCGGTGGCGCAACGTGATCCCGTTCGCGGCCGCGGTCGGCGAGCGCAGCGGCGCCATCGACCTGTACCTGTCGCCGCGCGACGGCGGCGACCACCGCACGGTGGCGACGGACGGTGCGCGCTCGCACATCCGCGTGCCCGTCGTCTCGCTCGACGAGCTGGCGGCGCAGCGCCGCACACCGATCCACTTCGTCAAGATGGACATCCAGGGCGCCGAGGGCGCGGCGATCCGCGGCGCGCGCGAGGTGCTCGCGCGCCCCGAGCTCCGCGGCCTCGTGCTCGAGTTCTGGCCCGGCGCGCTCCGCGAGGCGGGCGAGGACCCCGAACAGGTCCTGGCGGCGATCCGCACCGCCGGCCTCCGCTGCGTGAACCACCCCGACCTCGACGCCGACCCGCGCACCTACCTCGCGGGCGTCGGCGCCGACGCCTCCCGCGACCTGCTCTTCCTGCGTCCGTCCTGACGCGCGGCAGTGTCGGCCACTCGCCCACCAGCCGCGCCACCCTGCGCGGCCATCGTCATCGTCCCGCGAAAGTCGTCCGGCGCACTCCGCGGGACCCGGTGACGCAAGCGAAGAGACTGGGACCCTCCACATTCAGCTTGGGAAGCTGACCGACCACCGTCGCCAACCCCGACGGGGCAAAGGGTTACGACGCCCCGCACTTCCTCTGTGCCCGCCACTGGCCCCGTCCAGCGACACGTCGTTGAACGTCCCTGCACGATTGGCGATCCGCGGGAGGGCCGGCGACATCCCCCGCGGTGGGGCTGCCGCCGCCACCCGTGGCGACCACGGCGCAAGTCCGGCATCAGGCCGGACGACCGCGCGCCCCCGGGGCGTGAACTCGCACGGGCCCCACCGGGCGCCCGCACGTCGCTGGCACCGGACTCCCGACGAAGCCCACCTCGCACGTACGTCCGCGACACGCGCCGTCCCGCTGCGAGCGACGCTCGCCGCGGACCGCATCGAGGGCGACCGCGACCTGCCCGTCCTGAAGCTGCAGCGCATCGCATCAGCGGTCCGCTCGTTGAAAGCGCCCCGCAGCCAAGGGCTGTGACGGGTCGGCAATGCGTCCGTGCGCCACGAGCTCCTCGAGGTCCGAGGTGACCGGCCCGCTCACGTTCGTCGCCCATTCGGACCCTGATCGCCTGGCCCGGTTGGTTGCCGGCTACACCCGTCTGCGTTCGCTTCACCAAACGAAGTCGGCTGCCCGCCGCACCCGCTACACGCTCAGCGAAGTCTCAGGTGCGATTGCAACGCGATCGCTATCGCAGGGCGTCGATTGCCTGCATCAGGACCTCCAGGCGTGGGCGCTGCGGAAAGCCCATCTCGGCCTCCACGACCGCATGCACCCACTTCTTCGCGACGGAAACTCCCATAACACGCCCGAAAATCCTGGCCGCCGTCAGCACACTGCTCTCATCTCGCTCGCCGCTCACCAACCACTTTACCAACGCCGGTACCGCCGCATACCCGAGTCTCTCCAAGACCCGTTCACATGGAGCGCCCTTCTCCAGGTCCCTAAGACTGTCAAAGTCTCCAACCGGGAGTTTCAGCGTGAGATGTTCGACGCAGAACTCCGCAGCCTGAGCAGGCGCTACATCGGGCATCAACAAGATTGAGTCGATTCTATCTCCGGCCGGCGCACTACTGTCCATGGCGACCTTCGTCAGGTCTGCCAGCACCGCAGTCGCCTCAGCAGCCGTCGTCGCCACACGGGCTCGTCTGACTCGCACGTTCGCAAGATCATGTTGCTTTGCGCCACTCTCGGCGTCGCCGGCGCTGGTCCATGCCGGCGCGAACGCCGCCAAGAGGCCGAGTGCGCCGACGACTCCAGCCCAAGAACGATTCAGAGGCATGGGGCCCTTCTCCTCTGGCGTGGGATTTAGACTCTAGGGAGGTTGTGAGACGTCAAGTTCATCGGCCTCAACAAAACACTGCTTCGTCGCAGCGGTCTCGAAGATGCTGATGAGCGAGTCGATCTCCATCGCTGAGCGCGACGGCGCCGGGAGTTCCGGTCGCGGTGATCCTGCTCTGGTGAGTCCCTCACGAAAGGACCTGCGCGAGGAGGCGGAAATCGGCGGAGAAACTCGCCTCGACTTGAAGTTGCGGGGCGCCAGGGAGTCCTTCCGTTTCGGGAGCGGCGCGAGGGAGAGTCGGTCCGCCGCATCGGACTGGTTGCCGCGAAAATGGATCCCTTGGGCGAACACGAGCGCATTCTAGCCCGCTTCGCCCTCCGCTTCAGCGGCCTTCGACCTGCCGGACCATCGGACGTCGCCGATTCCGCGCCGGCGGCCAGTTTCGCCGGACGGGCGCCGCGCAACCCTTCGACGGCCCGCGCGCCCCCACGAGCGCCGCATTCGGCAGAGGGGTCCGGCCGGCGGTGCGTCCGAGCGTACGGCAGCCACGAGAGGCGGAGACGACCCTCGCGAGCCGCGGCGTCGCCGGTTGGGCGCTCGGTCGCCGTGAGGAGGGGCGGGCTCGTGGCGACCGGGCCTTGCGTCACCCGGGCGACAGCGAAACGAAGGGCTACGACCCCGTTGTTTCGTTGTCGCCCTCTCCGCGTCCGATCTCCCGGCCAAGTCGCTCGTCGAACTCGCTGCGCGGATCGGGAGATTCGCCGGGCCCGCGGTGCGTCCGCGCACCCCAAGGCCCGAGGGGACCGCGGCGACCGGCTCACGCATCCTCACCGCCCGTTCGGCTCCGGATCGCCACACGAGGCCGCTGGCTCGCTCCGCAACGGCTCAGTTCGCGTCGCTCGGGAGGATCACCCGGCCGATCAGGGTTCGTACGTGGCGGGAAGCCTTCTCGATGTCGCCCCAGTCCGGACAGGCCGCCGACGGTTGCCCCTGGTGCACGGACGTGGGCCAGAGATGCACTGCGAGTGCCGCCAAGAGCGCGTCCAACTCTTGCAGTCCGACTGCAACACCCGAGTCGGCCTTCCACGTCCCTTGGTGGACTCCCTGTGTGATGACGGCCTCGAGCTTGAAATCGTCGAGGAAGAACGCGAGCAACTCGTCTCGATCGACGCGCTCGAACCCGGCCCGCATGCGGCTCTCGATTCCGCGACAACTCGACAACTCCTCGAGCTCGCGTAGGCGATCAAGGAGGAACCGCAGGAGTGTCGGCCAGTGACGAAGATCCTGATGCGCAGCCATCGTCCTTCCCTTCGTAGTTCACAGGTGCGTACACCCCCGCGGTCATCCGCGACATTCTGGATAGTTCGTTCGGGCACTCGAACTTGGCGGGACGACCTGCCCTCGGTCGCGGGGACGTCCACGGCCGGAGCCGATTCCCGTGGGGCGCCAGAACCGCCTTCCGCTTCGGGAGCGACGCGAGGGCCAGCCGGTCCGCCGCATCGGGCTCGCGGTCGTGAGCAGGCTTCCCGGCGTCAGGCATGCGCCGAGTCTAGCGCATCCGACGCGCGGACTCCGAGGCCTTCGACCTGTCGCGCCATGGGACGTCGACGGCTCGGCGAGTCCGGCGTACCTCCGCCGGCCAGGCGCCGCGCAACCCTTCGACGGCCCGCGGTGCGTCCGCACTTCCGACGGCCACGAGAGGCAGCGACGACCCTCGCGAGCCGCGGCGTCGCCGGTTGGGCGCTCGGTCGCCGAGAGGAGGGGCGGGCTGGCGGCGACCGGGCCTTGCGTCACCCGGGAACGACGGCGGACAGGTGCGCCCGGAGGACGTCCTCGCGCACGCCGAAGAGGCGGTGCAGCGTCGCGACCGGGTCGGGGCCGAGCGGGACCTCGCGCCGCGCGGTCGCGGTGATCAGGTCGACGTGGCCGACGTCGTCGCGGAAGAGACGGATCTCGTCGCCGACGCGCCGCGCGATCCGCCCCGGGCGCGAGAGCAGACCCCGCACCGCCTCGATCCACAGCCGGCGGTAGGCGTCGGGCGGCGCCGGCATGGGCACGAGCGCGTAGAGCGGCGTCGCGCCGCCCCCGCGCACCCACTGCACGACCGCGAGCGACGGACCGCGCCGGGGCTCGAGCCGGTACTCGAACAGGCCGTCGTCGAGCGTGGCCCCGGGCCACACCGGCAGCGCGTCGCCGACGAAGAACGTCGGGTCGTACAGGCGAGGGCCGTCGTCGCCATAGACGATCGCCGCGGCGTGCGGGGCCTCCTTCCCGAAGCGCTGGCCGAGGACGGTGTGGGCGTTGGCCCCGACGCCGCGGAAGAGGTCGGCGAGGGCGTACGCGAGGGCGAAACACGTGCCGCCGAGGCCCGCGCGGGCGACGTCGTCGAGCAGGCGGTCGGTGCCGCGCGGCCAGGTCGACGGCTCCGTGGGCCGCTCGCGGCGTCGGGCCATCGCCGTGAAGCTCTCGAAGGGCACTGCGGCCACGAACCGGCGGTAGAGGCGCGTGACCCGCTCCGCGACGGTGCATCCCTCGAGGGCCTCGGGATCGAGGTCGAGGCGTTGCAGCCGGTGGCGGGTCAGGACGTCCACCACGACGCTCCACCCACCGGGCGCCCCCGCGCCGTCCCGACGGGTCGCCCCCGAGTCTACCCAGGGAACGCGGGCGGCGACGGCGCGACCGGCGCGCCGCCCCCGGCACCGGGGCCCCGGACGCGCGCGTCGATGCGGCCGGCGGCCCACCACGCGAGGCGGCCGAAGAGCACGCACAGGAGCAGCGACCCCACGATGTCCGAGGGCCAGTGTTTGCTCCAGTACACGCGGGCCGTGCCCACGAGCAGCGCGTAGAGCCACGCGAGCGCGCCCACCGGCCAGGGCGCGACGATCGCGATCACGGCGGCGATCCCGCCGGCGGTGATCGTATGGCTGCTCGGGAACGACGGACTGGTCGGCGGGTAGGCCCGCGCGACGATCGCGTCCGGCCGGCTCGCGCACGTGGCGCGCTCGAACGGACCCATGAGCACGTGGTCCTTCCCGAACGCGGTCCCCGGCCGGTCGCGCGGCGCCACCTTCCAGCACGCCATCCGCACGAGATGCAGGGAGCCGACGCAGAGGAGCACCGCGAGGACCGCGCGCGGCGCCTGGGCCCGTGCCCGCGCCGAGAGCAGGCCGAGGAGCGCCAGCAGCGCGAACAGGAACCCGCCGAAGACGTCGTCGTTGAGCGCCTGCGCGACCACGTCGCCCCACGACGGGTCGAAGTCGCACGTGAGGGCGCGCAGGATGCGGACGTCGAGGTCGTGCACGGCGCTCTACCCTACCGGGCGGACGCGGCCGCCTACGCGGGGAAGCGGACGGTGACCGTCGTGCCGCGGCCCGGGGCGCTGTCGAGGGCGACCTTCGCGCGGTGGACGTCGGCGTAGCGCCGCACGAGGGCGAGGCCGAGGCCGACGCCGCGGGCCGTCCGGGTGTCCTCGCGCCCGCCGCGGGAGAACGCCTGGAAGAGCCGTCCCTGTTCCGCCTCGGGGATGCCGGGGCCCCGGTCGGCCACGACGACGTCCACGGTCCCGGGCCCGGCGCGGACGGCGACGCGCACGTCCTTCACCGGCGCGTGCGCCGAGTACTTGACCGCGTTGTCCACGAGGTTCACGACGAGGGCCCGCACGAGGCCCGGGTCGAAGCGGGGGGACGCGAGGCCCGGCGCGATCTCGACCGCGACCGGCACGCCGGCGGCCTCCGCGGCGGGCGCGCACAGGGCCACGGCGTCGCGCACGCACGCGCCGAGGTCGCCCGGGACCGCGGTCACCGTCGCGGTCCCGCGGTCGAGCGCGGCCAGCTCGAGCACCTGGTCCACGAGGCTCGAGAGGCGCTTCGTCTCGCCGACGATGCGCTCGGCGTAGTCCTCGGGCGTCTCGCCCTCGGGGACCCAGCCCTCCTTCAGCATGTCGGCGTACATGCGGATGCTCGCGAGCGGCGTCTTGAGCTCGTGGGTGACCGCGGCGACGAAGTCCTGCTTGCGCTCGGCGACCTCCATCTCGCGCCGCACCGTCCGCGCCACGACGAAGAGGCCGATGCCGGTGACCGCGAGCAGACCCGCCACGAGCAGCCCGTACCGCAGGAGCGACGCGCGACGTTCGGCGTCGAGCGCCGCCTCGGCCGGCTCGCCGAAGACGAACAACCCGGGCCAGGTCGCGGCCGCGCCGGGCCGCAGGTCGGCCGCGAAGGTCCGCGGGTCGAGCGCGCCCACGAGCCGGTCGAGGAGGGAGCCCACGGCGAACCGCCGCGGGCCCGCCGCCGCGGTCGCGAGGTCCCGCAGCGCCCCGGCCTCCGCGGCGGTGCCGCGCCGCACGAACACGTCGGTGCCGACGGCGGTGGGCACGGCGGGGAACGACCGGCCCGCGTCGAGCACGTACCCCTGCAACAGCCACTTGTCCTGCGGCGCGCTCCGGCGCGCGGCGGCGGCCGCGCCGGGGATCCAGACGACCCGCCACGCGACGACCTCGACGCCGCCGGGCACGCGCGCGTCGCGCAGGAGATAGCCGCACGGCGTGA
Source organism: Planctomycetia bacterium (assembly GCA_016795345.1). Lineage (GTDB taxonomy): Bacteria > Planctomycetota > PLA2 > PLA2 > JAEUHO01 > JAEUHO01. The sequence goes on from JAEUHO010000132.1 coordinate 12,726, forward strand.
CCGGCACCGCGACCACGTCGGGCGCCGCGGCGGGCGGCGCGGCGGGCGGCGAGGGCAGCGTCGGCGGCGCGCCGGCGGCGGCGGGCGCGCGCGCGTCCGCGGGCGCGGGGAGCCCGGCGACCTGCGGGTTGGCCGCCTGGCGCCGCTGGAAGTTCTCGAGGTAGTTCGTGGCGCGGTTCGAGCCCGCCGCGACCTGGACCTCCTCGAGCAGCTGTCCCCGCTCCTCGTTGGCCATGAGGGTCTGGACGGGGACCTTCACCGTCGGCGCGAACGCGACGCCCGGGTCGACCGGCGCGCGCTCGAGGATGGCGCGCAGCGCGGGCCCGAAGCCGTCCACGAGCGTGGCACGCCACGGGACGTCGTCGCCCGGGAACACCTCGGGGCCGGCCACGACACCCTGCGACAACGTCCACTGGAACCAGCCGAGCACGCGCGGGTCGTCGGAGGGCGCCGCGAGCGGCGAGCGGACGAACGCGGGCCCGTTCGCCACGACGGCGTCCTCCGGCATGTACTGCAACGCGTACTGGAAGTACGGGCGCGCGGCCTCGCGGGCCCGCACGCCGTCGAGCTCGGCGGCCTCCTCGTCGACGATGCGCCGGACCTCGGCGGCGGCGTGACGGCGCGCGTCGTCGCGGCGGGCGCGGTCCTCGCGCCCGACGCTGTAGAGCCCGAACCCGCCGAGGAGCACCGCCGGCACCACGAGCAGGAGCGCGTACGACAGGAGGGGGCGTCGCGCCTTCACGCGCCCCCCCACCGGTAGCCCGCGCCGCGGACCGTGAGCACGATGGCGGGGTCCGCCGGGTCGCGCTCGATCTTCTTGCGGAGCGCCGCCAGCGTGTTGTCCACGGTGCGCGTCTCGACGGCGGCCGACTTGTACATCCACACCTTCAGCAGGAACTCGTCGCGCGTGACGACGTTGCCCGCGCGGCTGCGCAGGTAGCGGAGGATCTCGCCCTCGCGCGGCGTCAACGGGATCTCGGCCTCGCCGCGCTTCGCGAGCAGGCGCCCGAGGTCGAAGTCGACGCCGTCGCACGCGAACCGCTCGCCGTCGCCGCGGTCCATCCGCGCGCGGCGCAGCTGGGCCCCGACGCGGGCGATCACCTCGGCGAGCGAGAACGGCTTGGTCACGTAGTCGTCGGCGCCGCCCTCGAGCCCGCGGACGCGGTCGGCCTCGGCGCCGCGGGCGGTCAGCATGATGGTCGGGACGCGGTGGCCCTCGCCGCGGAGGCGGCGGATCACGTCGAACCCCGACGCGCCGGGGAGCATCACGTCGAGGATGAGCACGTCCACCGGGCCGCGCTTCGCCGCCGCGTAGCCCGAGGGGCCGTCCTCGGCGAGGTCCACCTCGTAGCCCTGGAAACGCAGGGCCTCGGCGAGGCCGCGCGCGAGCGCGGGCTCGTCCTCGACGATCAGGACGCGGGGGGCGGCGGCGGGCATCGGGACGCTCCGTGGGGAGGATACGAGCGCGGGGCCGGGAACGTGTGTTCCCGACCCCGCGAGCAAGGACCCGGCCTCGCCTTGGGTCACTTGACGGAGGCCGTCTCCACGACGAGGACCTGCCGGCCCGCGACCTGCAGGAGGACGTCGCCCTCCTGGGCGAGACGGGCGTTCTCGTCGGCCGTCGTGGCCGCGAGGAGCTCGAAGAACCGCGGGGACCAGCGCACGACGACCTCGTCCGCCTTGCTCGCGTCCTTCACCTCGGCGTCCACCCACACCGCGGCGCGGGCCTGGACCCGGGCGCGGTTGTAGAAGGCGCGGTTGCCGACCTGGCGGACGGGGCCCACCTTCAGCTCCTCGACGTCGCGACCGCCCTCCTTCTGCTTGAGGAGGCCGCCGCCGCCCGCCGCGAGCCCGGGCATCGGGGCCCCCGGCGCGTCGGCCGGGCCGGCGGCGGTGGCCGGGGGCGG
>JAEUHO010000164.1 GCA_016795345.1 Planctomycetia bacterium
ACCACGCGCCGACCAACGGTCGCCCGACGGCCCCACCACTCTCGGCGAAGAGATCATGCGCCTCGGGCTAGGACTCGGGATCGAACGCCACACCCGCGCCTGATCGTCGAATTCCCGCGGTTCCGGGCCGTCGCCAACACCGGGCGCACGTGGCGCAACGCGAAGGTCGTCACGTGCGCGACGTGCGGACGGCGCGTCGTCGCGCCGCGCGTCTTCTTCGGGTACCGCTGCCCCGACGCCGTCCACCCCCACCGCGCGTCGTTGCGCACCCGCTTCGCCATCGTCGCCGGGCTGCTCCTGCTGTTCGGCGTCCCGAGGTTCCTGCGGAGCCTCCATGACTACGCGTGGTCGGTGTGGGCGCGGTGACGCGCCCTGATGGAGGCCCCGTCCCAGGCGGTCGGCCGCGGACGTGACGGCCGGCGGGCCTCGCGTGCGGGGAGCACGACGGGGTCCCGGAGGAGGCGCGCGAGGTCGTCGCGGCGATGGAGGGGTGGCCAGGCTCTGTCTGGAATCTGCTCCGTCGCGAGCCCGCGTGGGCCGAGGCGAGGGCAGGCGGCGGAGGCGAAAGGGCCCGGAGACGGGTTCTTTACCCGATGAGGAGCCCTTTCGCCGAGCATGCCTCCCCGCAGCCCGGCGCCGCGCGGGCGCAGCAGGAGCGCCCTTTTGGACGGAGCCTAGGCGGGCTTGCGGCCGAAGGGTCGCATGAGGTGGCCGCGTCGGATCGCCAGGACGAGCAGGACGATGCCGGTCGCGGTGCAGAGCACGAACGCGGTGAGCGAGGCCTCGAGGCCGAACGTGCCGCCGGTGAGGAGGACGGGGCCGTCGATGACGGGCTTGACGAGGCCCGGGTCGGTGTCGCCGCCGGAGACGATGCCCGAGAAGATGCCGGACTGGGTGTAGTTCCAGGCGAAGTGGAAGCCGATGCTCATCCACAGGCGGCGGGTGAGCATGTACGCGGCGGCGAGCAGCAGGCCGGCCTCGACGCTGATGAACACGGCGCCGAGGACGGTGGCCGCGGGGTTGATGAGGTGCACGAACCCGAAGACCAGCGACGACACCGCGAGCGAGACCCAGCTGCCGAGCCACTCCTCGACGACGCGGAAGAGCACGGCGCGGAACACGAGCTCCTCGAGGAACCCCGAGCTGAGCGCCATCGCGACGGCGGGCAGCATGTAGGAGACGGGGTTGAGGCCGTCGATGCGGTAGATCCCCGCGACCATGAGGATCAGGACGCAGGCGGTGTAGAGGCCGGCGCCGACGGCGAGGCCGATGCCGAGTTCGCGACCGGAGCGCGCGAGGGAGAGCTCGGCGGGTCGGCGGCGTTCGATGAGGCGGACGAGGCCGACGTAGACCGCGATGCCGAGGGCGACCCAGACGATCACGATCGCGATGGCCTTGAGCGGCTCGCCGGGGACCTTGGCCGTGAAGAAGCTCGTCAACGCCATCATCAGGAACATCGGCCCGCCGATCAGGACGAGGCGCACCAGCGGGTGCTGGAGGATCCGCAGCCAGAGGGGGCGTTCCGCGGCCGTAGCGTCGTGCATGGCGTCCTTCCGTGGGCTTCGGCCGGCGCGATCCGCCCCTCGTCGGGGCACGGGGATGGGCGCGCCGGCCCGCGGGGGCCAGCATAGGAGGGCGGCGCAGGCCGTTCCAAGCCCCGAGGCGCACTTCGCGGGCGGATTCCCGAAAACCCGCGCCGGTGTCCTACAACCGGAACGCGAGCAGGAGCAGGATGTAGGTCTGCGCGACGGCGACGAGCAGGAGCGGGGCGTACACGAGGCCCGTCACGACGGTGGCGGCGAGCGGGGCCCGCGTCCGGTGGAGTCGGTGCAGGCCGCGAAGCGCGAGCCCCCCACCGACGACGCCACCGAGCGCCAGCGCTCCGAGCCAAAGGGGCGACACGGCCGAGGGGTCGAGCGTCGGCTGCGTCCCGTAGACGGCGTGGGCGACGGCCCAGAGCGTCCACGCGGCGAGGAGCTCGGCGACCAGCGCGAGGAGGGCGGGGTGTCCGAGCACGGTGAGGATGCGCGGGCGCCGCGTCACGGGGAGCCCTCGAGGGTGAGGGTCGCGTCGCCGTGGACGGTCCCGGGCGAGCGGGCGACCTGGTCGCGCGCTTCGTGCCATCCTCCACCGAGGGGGACGAGACGTTCGAAGAAGGCGTCGGCCTGCGCTTGGGCAGCAGTGGCGGCTTCGGCGAGCGTGGCGCCGGCCCACCAACGTCGGGCGAAGTAGAAGAAGAACGGCGCGTGCGCCGCGATCTCGGGGTGGGCGACGTAGCTGTCGGCACCGAGCGCGAGCCAGTCACCCGCCTGCGCACCGCACGTGCACCCGGAGTTGTAGACGACGCGGAGGCGTGCCGTCAGCTCGCGGGGGACGTCGCGCAACAAGTCGACGTAGTCGTTGCCATGGGCGAGGCAGTAGACGTCCACCTCGGGATACGCGGCGGCCAGCGCGCGGAAGTCCGCGACGAACCGGCGGCGGGCTTCGCCGTCGTCGTCCAGCCGCTCGGTGACGCTCCGGACCTCGCCATACGCCCGCGCAAGGCGCGGCCCGACGAACGCCCACGTGGCGGCGATCTCGACCGGATCGACGACGTCGCGGATCGCGAGGGCCGCCCTCCGCTCGCGATGCGCAGCCTCCCTCGCCGGCCGCGGCCCGTCGACCAGCCACGCGAAGCCGGCGAACATCAGCACGGGCAGCACGAGCGTCACGACCCATGCGCGGGCGACGCTGCCTGTGCACCGCAGGTTCGGTCCGACGCGGGTGGAATCCACGCGGGCAGTCTACGTCCTCGACGCGCGGCTTCGATGCCCCCCGCGGCGACATAACCCGAGGGCGCGTGGCGCGCCGGCGGAGGAAGCGAGCAGCGCCCCGCCCTCCATGCGACCCTGAGGGTCGGCACCGGAGGCGGGCGCGCGTCGTGATCATCTATGACGAGACGAAGCGGACGTTCCTCCGCGACGTCGACGAAAACCGGCTGCATCCGAAACTGTGCGATGCGTTCCGTCGGAGGACGGGCAGGTTACCCGCCGACCACAAGGGCTGGGCGAACGACTACAGCCGCTTCTCGCACGCGCTCCGCAGCGCACAGGTCAACGACGAGGCCAGGGTCGCGATCGAGTACCACCTGTCGGCGGCGGGCCGCTTCCGCGTGGACGTGCTGCTCGCCGGCAACGACGGCAAGCAGGATCACGGGGTCATCATCGAGTTGAAGGCGTGGGACCAGGCCGGGACGACCGACATCGACGGGATGGTCTGGGCGCCCATCGGCGGCGGGCGTGAACGGCAGCACCCTTGCGAGCAGGCCCGGCGCTACAAGGGCCTGATCCTCCGTTTCAACGAGTCGGTGCGCAACGGGGGAATCGGCTTGCAGGCGGCCGCGTACCTCTTCAATCTGCAGCGCCGGTCTCCGGAACCCCTCGAAGACCCGCGCTACCGCGATGCCCTCGACGACGCGCGGCTCTTCCTGGCAAATGACGTAGCGGAGCTACGCGGATTCCTCGAACGCCACCTCCGCTTCCGTCCGCACGTCGACGCGATCAGCCTCATCGACAAGGGGAAGCTCGCACCCGCGCCGGCACTCGTCGACCGCATCAGCAGCATGTTGGAGGGGAACGAGGAGTTCCACCTGATCGACGAGCAGTTCGAGGCCTATCACATCCTCCGACACGCGATGTGCGTCGCGCCGAACGACGGGAAGCGCCGTGTTTTCGTCGTGCAGGGCGGTCCTGGCACGGGCAAGTCGGTCATCGCGGTCCGTCTCCTGGCCGACGCACTTCGACGCAAGCAGATGGCGTTCATGGTCTCGCCGAACCGGGCGTTTCGCCAGACGCTGATCGATTCGATGGCCCGGGACAACAAGTCCTACCGCGACGACGGCCAGGCGCTCATCCAGTCCTCGTGGAGCTTCACTGAGGAGGATTACACGAAGAGCAAGGCGCTCGAGGTCCTCATCGTCGACGAGGCACATCGCCTCAAGGACAAGGCGTATCAGTATCGTGGCAAGGGCATGGTGGAGGACATGGTCCGCGCTGCGAGGATCAGTGTCTTCTTCATCGACGAGACCCAGCGCGTCACGTGGTCAGACACCGGGAGCGTCGCGCGCATCGAGGCGGCGGCGAAGCAGTTCGGGGCCGCGGTGCATCCCGTGCTCCCGCTCAGCGCGCAGTTCCGGTGCGCCGGCTCGGACGGGTACCTCAACTGGGTGGACGACGTTCTCCAGATCCGCGACACCGCAAACTTCGACAACTGGGCGTCCGGCGACTACGAGTTCGACGTCTTCGATCGCGCCGAGGACCTGCACGCGGCGCTCAAGTTGCGCAACGGCGAGAATCGCGCTCGGCTCATCGCTGGCTACGCGTGGGAATGGCCCACCAAAGGCCGAAAGCGCGCTGACCGGTCGGTGCATGTGATTGCCGACGGCCTCTCGCTTCCGTGGAACTTCCCCGAGACGAACTGGGCCACCTCACCGGACGCAATCGACCAAGTTGGTTGCGTGCACACGTGCCAGGGCGTCGAGTTCGACTGGATCGGCGTGCTGATCGGCCCCGACCTTTGCTTCCAGGACGACCGCGTCGTCGGGGTCCCCGAGCGGCGCGCCAGGACCGATACCTCCCTCAACGGCTCGAAGAAGGAACTGAAGGAGGCGGGACGAGACGCCGCGAAGCTCAACGCTGTGCTCGAGCGCATCCAGCAGATCATCAAGAACACCTACAAGGTCCTGATGACGCGAGGCCGCCGCGGCTGTTTCGTCTGGTGCGCGGATCCCGCGCTCCGCGACTACCTCCGTCGCCGTCTCGCCCTCGCCCACGCGACCGCACCGACGGGCCCCCTGCCCGCCGAGGCGCGCGAACCCGAGGAGCCCTGGGACGAAAACGTCCCGTAGCCGCGGGGTCCGCCCCGCGGCAGGACTCGGCTCGCGCCGCGACCAGGAACAACGACCCCGCCGCGGCGTGGTTCGGCGCGATTGGGCCCTCCAGCCCACGGAGTGTGCCCCCCATCTCGGAGCCCGGCACCCCGCCGCGCGCAGACGGGATGAAGACCGCGTTAGGAAGGCTCGCTGGCGGGGAGCCACGAACTCGGCCACCACGAGTCCGGTGCGCCGTCCCCGCCGACCGCAGAGGGTGGGTGGCGGTCACTCCCGACGATTCGATAGGATGACGCCCTTCCTTCCGGAGTCCGATGTGCAAGCCGAGAAGAAGAACTGCCCTGGGTGCGGCGCGTCCATGACGACGCGCCTCTATCGCGGCGTCGAGGTCGACCAGTGTGGTGCGTGTCGCGGAGTCTGGTTCGATACCGGCGAGCTCGCCCGAGCGGCCCGCAACCCCCTCCCGGCGTTCGTCCGCTCGGGCACGTCGTCGCGTGCGTGCCCCACGTGCGCCGTGCCGCTCGTCGTCGGACGGCTCGGCCCGGTGGAGGTGGATGCCTGCCCAACCTGCCGTGGCGCATACCTGGACGCCGGCGAGGCCCTGCGGCTGATGCCGATCAGCGATGAACCCGTCGCACGACCTGGACACTCGGCTCGGCCGACCGCGGAGGAAGCACGCGAGGCCGAGGCGAACCGCGCGATGCGACGGGAGCTTCGATCCAAGCGCTTGAACGTGAAGCTTGCAACCGAAGCAACAGAGGGCGTCCTGCGGTCGATCCTCGGACTCTGACCGCGCCTCCGTCGGTAGCCCACGCGATGCCAGCCCGAGAGGGAGGTTCGCCGGGCGAACTGCCTCGGCGTCGGCCCGCTCCCCTTTTCTCCGGCGATCGACTTCGCTATCGTCGATCGCATGCCGCGTCCGCCTCGCCTCCTCCCCCTTGCTCTGACGGTGCTCAGCGCGTTCGTCGTCTCGAGCCCCCCGCCTTCTTTCGGCGCTGACGCACCGGACCCGAAGGCCGCGGCGCGACGGGCACAGCTCGCCGCGCAGTTCGATCGCGGCGAACGCCACGCACTCCTCATCGGCGTCAACGGGTACTCGAGCGAGAGGATGTCGCCGCTGCGGTTCTGCGTCTCGGACGCGGAGTTGCTCGCCGACGTCCTGCGACAGCGATGCGGTTATCCGGCCGACAGCGTCGTGCTGCTCGCCGACCGGCAACCTGCCGACCGCCTCCCCACTCGCGAGAACATCCAGCGACATCTCACCGCGACACTCCTCAAGACCAAGCCAGGCGACACGGTCCTCGTGTTCTTCGCCGGCCACGGCGGCATCGTCGCGGGCGGGAGCTCGTTGTGCCCGACCGACTTCGACCCGGATCAGAGCGGGTTGACGGGCATTCGCGTGGACCACGTGCGAGATCTCATGCACGGCTGCAATGCGACACAGAAGTTGCTGGTGCTCGATTGCTGCCACTCGGGTGCGACCGGTCGCGGCGTGCAGCTGGGGCTTTCCGGCGACGACCTCGACGGATTCAAGGGTGCGGGCGGACTCATCACGTTCGCCGCGGCACGACGCTCGCAGGAGTCGCAGGAAGCCGGCGACCGTCGCCATGGACTGTTCACGTGGGCGCTCGCGCGGGGTCTGGGTGGAGAGGCCGACGCCGACCGCGACGGCATCGTCGACAGCGACGAGGTGTACCGATTCGTCCACGACGACGTCAGCGAGGCCGCGCGTGCGCGGGGCCGCGAGCAGACGCCCGTCCGCCTCCTCGGCGAGGACGTCACCGGGATCTTCGCGCTGGCCCGCGTCACCGGCGAAGCGACGATGGTCAAGGCGATGGAGCCCGGAGCGCGCATTCGCAACAGCCTCGACATGGAGCTCGTGTTGCTGATGCCCGGCGGGCTCATGCTCGGGTCACCCGAGAGCGAAGCGGAGCGGAACGTCGACGAACGCCCCCTCCCAGCCCGCCTCGGCCGCCCGTTCTTCCTCGGCCGGACCGAGGTGACGCAGGGCCAGTGGGAGCGCGTCATGGGCGGCAACCCGTCCTGGTTCCGCCCAGGCGGCGAAGGAGCGGGGTCCATCGGCGGGGGCGACCCCTCGGTGCTGCCCGTCGAGCAGGTGTCGTGGGACGAAGCCGCGGAGTTCTGCCGGCGACTCTCGGCTCTCCCCGCGGAGAAGTCCGCGGGGCGTGCGTACCGACTTCCCACGGAGGGCGAGTGGGAGTACGGATGTCGCGCGGGCGCGAAGACTCCCTTCTCGACGGGACCCACGCTCGGCCCGTCGAAGGCGAATGTCGACGGGCGCAAGCCCTATCTCGAAGGCGAGGAGGGTCCGGGCCTCGGACGCACGACCGCGGTGGGCTCCTATGCGCCCAATGCCTGGGGCCTGTTCGATCTCCACGGGAACGTCGCCGAGTGGGTCGCCGATGCCTACACCGACCGCTCCGGCGCCGGCGCGAGCTACGATCCGGTGCTCCCGCCGACGGCCGACGCCCGGGTCACGAAGGGCGGGGCATTCCTCGGCGCGGTCGCCCAGTCGCGCGTGGCGGCCCGCGCCGGACGCGCACCCACGTTCCGACACCGGACAGTCGGGTTCCGCGTGGCCTGCTTCGCCACGGGGTACAGCGACCGCTGACACCCGCATCGGCCCACTCCTCTGTCCCCCCCATCGGAGACCTGCCATGCCTGCCCTGCGTCCCCGCTGCCTGGCCGCTGCGTTCGCCGTCGCCGTCCTCGCCGTCGCGGCGCAGGCCGTGCTCGCAGAAGAGGTCTTCACCGGCGAGGACGTCTCGAAGCGATCCTTCGCGCGCAAGGCCCTCGAAGGGGCGCTCTTCGACGCGACGATTGCGCTCGAGGCGGACTTCACCGAGGCACGCCTCGCGCGCGCGACGTTCCGAGGCGCGCAACTCGGCGAGACACGCTTCGACCGCGCGGACCTGACGGGCGCGGACTTCCGCGAGGCAACGATGCGCTGGACGTCATTCACCGACGCCGACGCCTCGCAAGCGAACTTCGAGGGGGCGGACCTCTCCAAGGCACACCTGCGCCGTACGATCCTCCGCGGCGCGAACCTCCGCAATCTGGCGGCGATCGCGACGGCCGAGGGTCTCGACCTGCGCGGGGCCGACGTCCGCGGGGCGAACCTGATGGGGTTCGAAGAGGGCGGGGCCGTCCCGGCCAAGTGGCGCGGCGCGAAGTACGACCGCGCGACGAAGTGGCCGAAGGGGTTCGACCCCGTCGCGGCGGAAGCGATCCTCTACAAGGGGGACGTGCCGGCGAAGCCCGTGGACACCGGTGACCGGCCCGGACGTGCGGTCCCGCCCGGCCGCGACTTCCGAGGCCAAGACCTGTCCAAGCGCACATTCGTCGACCAGGACCTCGCCGACGCGAGCCTGTGGAACGTGGACGCGAAGGACGCCCGGTTCGAGCGAATCCGCCTCGTGGGCGCCGATCTCTCGGGGGCCGACCTGTCGGCCGCGGTCCTCCTCAGGTGCGACCTCACCCGCGCCGAGCTCCGCAGGCTGAAGCCACGTTGGGCGACATTCGAACACTGCGACCTGTCGGGCGCCGACTTGCGCGGATCGGACCTCGCGCAGTGCCACCTTCTGCACCCGAACTTCCGCGGCGCCGATCTGCGCGACCTGCAGGGGATCGGCGTCGTCAAGTGCGGTGTGTTCGACGGAGCCGACCTACGAGGAGCGAACCTCGGCGCGTTCCGTGATGACGGGACACCGCCGAAGACGTCGTTCCGCGGTGCGCGCTACGACAAGTGGACCCGCTGGCCAGCCGGATTCGACCCTGCCGCCGAGGGCGCGGTGCTCGACGCGGGAACCACACCGCCGGCAGGACCCGGCGGCGTCGAGCGTGGCAAGGGCCTCATGGGCGAAGGGCTCTTCGACGAGGCAGCCGCCGCGTTCCGCGAAGCGGTGCGCGCCGACCCACGGGACAAGGCGGCGTGGACGGGCCTCGCGAACGCGCTGCGAGCCCTGGGGCGCCCCGACGCCGCGGCGCGCGCGAAGGCGATGGCCGACGCCGCGCCGGCGACGCGGGACGGCGCGGCACCGATGCTGACGCCCGCACAGGAGGCCGCGCTGGACGGGAACGTCGCTGCCAAGGATCCTACGCCGCAGCCTGCGGAGATCGGCGTCGAGGGTTCGTGGACGATGGACGTTCCGAAGCTCCGCGGCTACATCGAGGACGTGATTCGCCGGAAGCGACCGAATGTCACACCCGAGCAACTCGCGGCGTCGGTCGATGTCGATCAGGGCTGGTTCACAGCCGGGACGACGCGGCTCGAACTCCGCCCGGATGGGGCCTTCGAGAAGTCGTACGACCTGCCTGCCATGGCGGGGCGGGAGTCACTGACGGTTCGCGAGCGAGGCACTTGGACGCGCGAGGGGACCACGGTGCTCCTCCGCGTCTCAAGCACCGGATCCGGGCTGGCGGGGGGCGCCCTCGGAGCAACCCGAGTGGACCGGCTCGAGCTCGTCGAGACGTGGCTGGTGCTCGGAGGAACCCGCGGCATTTGGTGGAAGCGCGCCCCGTAGGGCTCGACGCCGGCCGCCGCGGAAGGTGCGCGGCTCATCCCCCAGAGGTCATCGGGGGCGGAGAACCAACGAACGCCCTCCGGGGGGGCCTCTACCACAACCGACGGAGACTCACTCGCGTACCTGCCCGGTTGCCGTCTGCGATCACGAGCACCATCGGCCGGGCATCGCAGGAATCTGGCGGAGGGAGAGGGATTCGAACCCCCGGTGGGTGTTGAGCCCACGCCGGTTTTCAAAACCGGCGACCGACGTGCGGTCCGACGATGCGAGCCAAGGACTTACGCGCGCGCAGACTCCCTCGGGTGCCTCCCAGGAGGCCTTTCTCGGTTCACGCTTGCCCCGAGCACTGCGGTGAAGCGGTCCTTGGCGGATGGCCTATCCCACAGCGACTCGCTCACCCACAACGAGTGGTTCGACTGCCGCAAGACGCTCGACAAGCTTCTGCTCCAGTGGCTTTGTTTGATGCGCGTCGTCCACCGCGAGCGGCTCGCCGATCTGCGCCGGACCTGGCTCGCCCCGGAGATCGTGTTTGCGCCGGATGTCGGGCCGCCCTGCGCGAACTAAAGGGGAGCCTCTGAGCGTTTGCGTGCGTGTTGTCGATACGATGGGACGTTTCCTTGTGTCGACGATGGCGCGCACTTGTGTGGAGCGGCGAGATCCGCGAGTACCAGGTGGCCCTCGCGACGGTCGGCGCTTCGTTGAGCGCTGGTCGGGTTGAGACGTAATGCTAGGTTCGTCATCGCGGGCTCGCGCCGCACGCCCCGGGCGCTCCAAACCGAGGGGATGGATCCCTCGCCGTGCTGGTGTAACCCGTTGTGGCGCAACGAGAAGGGACGATTCTTGCGACGCGCGTTTTCGGATGGTAGGCTCGGCGCGCTTCTTCGCGCGAGCGCGTTGCGCGCGGCCGATGCCTACCATCCGGCGTTCGCGTGTCGCGAGTGCGCCCCTCCCGTCCGCACATCGGTTACACCAGCACAGTTAGGGACCTCTGTGGGCGTTACGTCCAGGCTGCTTCGTCATAACATGTTTACAATAAACGAGTTATGTCTATGGCATTGCTGAACTAGCATACACCTTTTATTGAAGTTTACACCTGTGAAACTAGGGTATACTTTCGCTACGTATGCGACAGACCGAGTTTCAACCGGACGCACGTGTCGGCAACCTCATCGTGGAGGTCAAGCGAGGCGAGCAGGCGGCTGGCTGGATGCGCGGCGCCGTGATGCAAATCGCCAGCGCGCTCGCCGCCGATCCTGACCTGCGGGCCTTGCTCGTCCTGGCTGAGCCGAAGATGACTGACGCACGGCTTGCCCAAGAACTCGACGAGATGCGCGAAGTCCTGCGGCCGGGAATCGGATCAAGGCTGTTCGTCGCGTCGGTCCGGGGCGGGATCGTCTCGAGGCTCCCGAAGGAACTCGGTGGAGGACTCGAGGAGCTCGTGCTGAATCTGGCCGCCCGCGAGGCCCGTCTCCAGGGGGCGAAACGAGGCACGGCGTGGTTCTCCGTGCTTGAAGTACTCGTTCATCACTGGCTGAACGGAAGTCCGCCGACGTCGATCGCGGCGCTGATGAGCACGACGGGGCTCAGTTACCCATCGGTCGC
>JAEUHO010000219.1 GCA_016795345.1 Planctomycetia bacterium
CGGGGTCGCGGCCGGCGGGGTGGTCCGCGGGGCCGGCGGCGACGACAGCCCGTCCGACCACGCCTTGCCGCCCTCGACGTTGCCCGCGAACCGCTCGTAGGCGTTCGCAGCGGTGCCCTGGCCGCGCGCGCCGTAGAACCCGGCGATCGCGCGGTCCTTCTCGGCGAGGCGGCGGCGGCACTCCGCGACGCGTTCCTGCGCGTACGAGACGTCGCTCGCGTACTCGGCGCGCCGCGCGGGGTCGGCGGCGATGCGCTCGAGGAACGTCTCGTACTCGACGAGCGCGGCCTCGACGCACGACCGGACCGGCCGCGAGGCCGACGCGGCGGGGTTCGTGGGCTCGCGCGGGTCGAGGTCGACGTAGCCGGCGTGGTAGGGCGCGCCCTGGTCGCGGGCGAGATAGACGTCGCCGAGGCGCAGGCGCGCCTGGAACGACCACTCGCTGTCGGGATAGCGGATGAGGAGGTTGCGGTACTGCAGCGCCGCGACGGCGTAGTCCTCCTTGCGGCGGTACAGCTCGCCGAGGGTGAGGAGCGCGTCGTCGGGGTACTGGCCCTGCGGGAACCGGTCGACGATGGAGGCGAGCGCGTCGAAGGAGGCCTGGTCCGACTTGAAGATGCGCGAGAGGCCCGTGTGGGCCTCGTCGTAGTGGCGGAGCGCCGCGTCGTACGTCATCCGCTCGGCGTCGGCCAGGTGCGGGTTGACGGGGAAGTCCTTCGTGTAGATGTCGAGCGCCGCGAGGCACTGCGACCACTCGCCGGCCTCGAAGTACTTCACGGCGGCGCGCCAGCGCGCCTCCTCGGCCCGGGGCGAGTCCTTGTGGTCCGTCGCGAGCTTGCGGTAGTCGTCGGCCGCGTCCTCGGGGTCGCGGCGGGCCTCGGCGCGGTTCCACAGCGCGTCGGCCTCGCGGGCCTGCGCGGCCTTCGCCGCCTCCGCCTCGGCGCGGGCCTTCGCGGCGAGCGCGTCCTCCTCGACCTTCACGGCGGCGGGGTCGGGGGCCGCGGGGCGCCCGCCCCCCCGGGTCCCGCCGGAGACGGCGGACGGCGACTGGTACGGGCGGCCCGGATCGGGGTTGCCGGAGAAGAGGTCGCGGCCTCCCGCGGCGCCGCCCTGGCAGGCGGCGAGGCCGCCGCCGACGACGAGCGCGGCGAGGGAGACGGCGAGACGGGGAGACGTGCCCTGGCCCATCCTCGGCACGATACCCGCGGGGAGGGGCCCGGCAACGGGTAGTCTCCGGCGCGATGTCCGCACCCCGGGGCCACCGCGCCGAAGCGATCGTCGTCCGCACGGTCGATTTCGCCGAGACGAGCCAGATCGTGCACCTCGTCACGGCCGCCGGCCTCGTGTCGGCGCTCGCGAAGGGCGCGCGCGCCCCGAAGGGCGCCTTCCAGGGGGGGCTCACCCTCGGCGTGATGGGCGAGGCCGACCTGCTGCCGCGGCGCGGCGCCGAGCTCGAGCTCCTCCGCGCGTTCCGCGTCTCCGACGGCCTCCGGGGCCTCCGCGACGACCTCGACCGCTTCGCGGCGGGCGGCCGCGTGCTCGGCCTCCTCCGCGACGTCGCGCGGCCGGGGCTGCGCAACGAGGCGCTCTTCCGCGCGGGCGTCACCGCGCTGAAGGCGATCTCGACGACGCCGCCCGCCCTCGCGCCGACCTGGGTGCTCGTCTTCGAGGCGCGCGCGCTCGCGGCGTCGGGCCACCGGCCGCAGCTCGACGCGTGCATCGTCTGCGGCGACGCGCTGCGGCGCGAGGTCGTCTTCGCGCCCGCGCTCGGCGGCGCGGCGCACCGTCGCTGCGCCGAGGAGGGCCCGCGGCCGTCCTTCCCCGACGGCGTCCGCGCGGCGCTCTCCCGCGTCCACTCCGACCGGTGGGCCTCCTTCGTGGCCGACCCGCTCCCGCCCGCGGCGGTGCGCGCGGTCCGCGCGCTGCACGACCTCTTCCTCCCCTACGCCTTCGAGGGCTCGGTCACCGTGTCCCGCGCCCTCCGCCGCGGCTGACGTCGGCCCGCGGTCAGGCGAGCGCGGCGACGGCGGCGGCGGCCACGGCGGGGTCGTCGCCGACGGGGATCGCGTAACACGGTCGCGCCGCGAGGACGGCGGCGAGGTGCGCGAGCGTGGCGGCGGCCGTCGCCGGGTCGGTCGCGACCACGACCTGCGATGCGATGGGCGCGAGCGCCGCGGCGCCGCGGACCGGCGTCGCGGGCCCGCCGGGGCCGGGGACGAGGCGCGGCAGCAGGAACCCGCGCACCGGCAGCGGCGCCGGCACGCGCGGCGGCGTCAACGCGGGCACCGACGCCTTGCCCATCACCGGGTCGCGCGGGCCGGGCATCGCGTCCGGCGGCAGGAGGTAGAGGCTGCGGTCGCCGACGCGCGGCGCCTCGGGCCACGGGTCGATGCGCGGGGCGTCCGGCGGGCCCACGAGGAAGCCGCGGTCGTCGGAGAGCAGGCCGTGGCCCGCCCGGCGCAGCATCAACGAGAGCGTCGTCTTGCCGGAGCCGCGCGCGGCGGGCACGAGCCACACGCCCGCGCCGTCGGGCGCACGGAGGCACGCCGCGTGGACGAGGAAGACGCCGTCGCGTCGCAGGCGCTCGGCGAGCGCGGGGATCGCGAGGCGTTCGGCGGCGAGGTCGTTCGCCGGCACGTCCTCGCGCACGCGCAGCGTGACGCCGCCGTCCGCGTCGAACGTGGCGGTGCCGACGCCGTCGGTCGTGATGCGCGCGGGCGGGCCCGCGACCCATCGCGTGACGCGGGGCCGCGCGTCGGGCGGGACGTCGCCGGGGCCCGCGACCTCGACCCGCGCCACGACGGCGGGGCCCGCGGGCGGCGGCGCGTCGCCCGCGCGCGGCTCGAGCGCGGCGAGCGGGCCCAGCGCGCGCGCGACGAGGTCGGCCGGCCCGCGCACCTCGACGCGGCGGCCGCCGGCGACGAGCGTCCGCGCGGCCCCGCCGGTCACGCCGTGCCCTCCGCGGCCGCGTCGGCCGCGAGCAGGCCCGCCTCGCGCAGCCGCGCGACCCACGCCTCGACGTCGGCGGCGGCGCGCGCGCGGTCCGCGCCGTGGTCGCGCACGAGGCCGTCCACGAGCCCCTCGACGGTGGCGCCGCCGGGCGTCGCGAGCGCCTTGAGGAGCGCGGCGCCCGTCGCGTTCGCGGCGAAGTACCGGCCCGTCGCGAGGTGCAGCACGACGGCCTCGCCGTGCAGCTCGGCCAGGCGCGCGCGGTCGGAGAGGCGGAGGCGGGCGGTCACGGGCGCGGCGTCCGCGCGGGCGCGGGGGCCGTGGGCGCGCGGCGGGGCCGCGCGCGCTCCGCGGCCTTCGCGGCCTCGAGGGCCGCGGCGATGCGCGGCGAGACCGCGCGGCCGCCGACGCGCACCGGCGACGTCGCGGGCACGAGCGCGCGGTGGTGGTGGCAGATCGCCAGCGCGAGCGCGTCGGAGGCGTCGAGCTCGCCGCCGAGGTTCGCGAGCCCGAGGATCGCGCGCGTCATGGCCTGCACGCCGGTCTTCGCCGCGCGGCCCGCGCCGCCGACCGAGCGCTTCACGACGTTGTTGGCGTAGTGCGCGACGGGGAGCCCCGCGTCGGCGAGGACCACGAGCGCGGCGCCGCGGCCCTCGCCGAGCCGCACGGCGGCCCGCGGGTCGCGCCCGAAGAAGACGTCCTCGACGGCGGCGGCGTCGGGCCGGTGCGTCGCGACGACGGCGCGCAGGCCCGCGGCGATGGTCGCGAGGCGGCGCTCGATGGGGTCCGACGCCTTCGCGCGCACGACGCCGAAGCCGACCGTCACGAGGCGAGGACCGTCGCGGTCCACGACGCCCCAGCCGCACACGTGGGTGCCCGGGTCGATCCCGAGGACGCGGCGGGGCGGGGCGGGGCTCGGCACGCGGCGATGGTACGCGAACGGCGCGACGCCGCCCCAGCCCGGTCCATTCACGAGGGATGAGCCGCGACCGGGGCTGAACGATGCACAGCGGCCGGTGGGGGCCGATGGATGCGGCCCGGGCGCGGCGCGGAGGCGACGACAGCGTGTTCCTGCACCACGCCGAGGA
>JAEUHO010000227.1 GCA_016795345.1 Planctomycetia bacterium
ACACGGTCCCCCGCGGGGGCACGACGCCGCAGACGTCGAGCAGCGTCGGCGTGACGTCCACGAGGCCCACGGTGCCCGGCACGTCGCCCGCGGGCCAGCCCGGCGCCCGCACGGCCAGCACCGTCCGCACCAGCTCGGGCGTGAGGAACCGCCCGTGGTAGAGCGGCCCGTGCTCGCCGAACGCCTCGCCGTGGTCCGAGCAGACGACGACCACGGTGTCGCGGGGCAACGCGGCGAGCGCGTCGAGCGTGGCCCGCATGCGGGCCTCGACGTGCGCGAGGCCGGGCCCGTGGTAGGCCGCGCGCATCCGCGCGACGAGCTCCGGGCCGCCCGGCAGGTCGCGCCAGCCGCCGTCGAGCACCGCGCGGCAGGCGGCGTGGGCCGTGCTCGTGCGGTTCCCGCCGAGGCGGCGCTCGAGGGCGTGGCGCGCGCACGGGTCGCCGTAGTACGCCTCGAGGAACCCCGCGAGCAGCGCGGGGTCGGCGTCGACCAGCTCGCGGTCGAGCCGCGTCGCGACCGCGAGGCCCGCCGCGGAGCGCGCCGGGTCGCACCGGTCCTCCGCGCCGGCGCGTTTGTCGCCGTAGGGATCGTGCGCCGCGTAGGTGTGGAGGAACAGCAGGAACGGCCGGTCCAGCGGGCGCCGGGTCTGCCAGCGCGCGACCGCGACGGCGGGCTCGACGGCGTCGAAGTCCGCGTCGTACTGGTCGAAGCCGACCGGGAGGCCGCAGCCCTCGGAGAGCCAGCCACCGCCGGTCACGGCCGCCGTGGACCAGCCGGCCGCCCGCAGGATCGACGCCAGCGTGGGGACCGACGCCGCGAGGCGGGTCGTCGCCGTCACCTCGAACACGCCGTGGTTCCACGGCGAGAGGCCCGTGAGGAGCGTGCCGACCGAGGGCCCCGTCCACGAACACGACGCCAGCGCGCCGGGGAACCGCGTGGCCCCGGCGGCGAACGCGGCGAGGCTCGGGAGCGCGGCCGCGCCCTCGGGTCCGCTCGCCGTGTCCGCGCGCAGCGTGTCGAAGCAGACGATGACGACGCCGGGGACGCGCGACGTCGCCGCGGGGGCGCGCGGGCCCGCCGCGGGGCGCGAGGCCCACCACGCCGCGCCGAGGGCGAGCAGGGCCGACACGACGGCGAGGAGCTTGAGCGCGCGCACGCCGCGATTGTGGCCGGACGCCGGGCCC
>JAEUHO010000232.1 GCA_016795345.1 Planctomycetia bacterium
GGGGGCGGCCCACCCCCCCCTCGCCGGGGGGGCGCCCGCCCCTCCCTGCCTAGATCACGTCCTACTTCAGGGGGCGAGCGGGGAGCAGAGCGATGAGGGCGGCATAGAGGCCGACGACGGCGATGATCATGAGGCCGACGAGGGCGACCGTGAACATGGAGAAGAGGCCGTACTTGGGGATGCCGTGCCCGAGGCCCGCGACGACGCCGACCCAGAACGCGATCTTCACGCCGCGCACGTCACGCCGGTCGTCCGCATCGGTGGGGGCAGCAGGGGTCGTCGTCATCGCAGGCCTCCGGAAGCGCGGGATCCTACCGCTCACCGGGGCCCAGGGGAACTTCCGAGCCGCCGATCCCACGATCGCGGCCCCCCTCGGGCATGATGAAGGGCCCGCCCGCCGGGACGGGGCGCGGCGCCCGGCGCCGGGCCCGCCGGCGTCGGCGCCGACCGGAGCCCCATGACCCCGCCGCCCACCGGTTCCCGCGTCCGCGCGCGCCTGCTGCTGGCCGTCGGGGCCGCGGTCGCCGTCGGGGTCCTGGCGTTCTGGACCGAGGGGGAGCCCGTGCCCGCACGCCCGTACGACCCGCCGCCGCGGGCGAGCCTCGAGCGGACGCACCTGCACCTCCAGCCGGGCAAGCCGCTGACCGCCGGCGTCAACACGCTGTGGTGCGCGACGATGTCGATGGCGTGGGACGCACTCGCCGCCGCGGCGGGTGGCGGCCCCCTCGAGGTGGGACCGCCCGCCAATGGCGACGACTTCGCGGCGCTCGCCGCCCACCCGCTGCCCGCGGGCACCGTCGCGCCGGACCGCGGGGTCGTCCGCGGCGGGCGGGGCCCGGGCGTCGTCACGGCGTTCGCGGCCGACGTCCGCACGCGCCTCGGCGACGTGTTCGCGCTCCCGGACTTCCCGGTCGGCCCGGACGACCTCGTCGCGCTCGCGGCGCTCCGCGTCGAGCTGCCGTTCGCGGTCGACTTCGCGGTGGACCCGCGGCCCGGGCGGTTCGCGGGCGGTGAACCGCGCATCACGACGTTCCGAGTCCCCGCCGACCTGTCGACGGAGGCGACCGGCCGGATGCGCGCGCACGTGCAGTTCTACGGCGACGCGCCGCGCCCGGACGCGTCGTTCGCCGTCGCCCTCGAGACGACCGCCGCGGGCGAGCGGGTCCTGCTCGCGCGGATCCCGCGGCCGGCGACGCGCGACGCGGGCGGGGCGGCGAGGCCGGGCCTCCGGACCCGCCCCGCCGCGCCGTTGGGGATGGGCGATCTGCGCTGGGTGCCCTGCGTCCACGCCGGCGTCGAGCGGCTCTGGAGCGCGTGGGCCGGTGCGCCGGTCCGCGGGGCGAAGGGCGACGTCGGCCCGCTGCGCGTGCTGGGCCAGCGCGTCGACCTCACGCTCGACGAATGGGGCGCGCGCGTCGAGTCGTCGGCGGAGTCGCTGGCGATGCCCGGGGGACGGCGCTTCGAGTTCGCCGACCCGTTCCTCCTCGCGCTCGCGCGCGAGGGCGCCGCGCGCCCGTACCTGCTCGCGTGGTTCGAGAACGACGACCTCTTCCGCAAGGTCGGCGCCGAGGCGCCGCGGTGAGCCGCGCGCCCGCGACCCCCGACCCGGCCCGCCGCCCCGACCCGGACGACGTCGGCGCGTACTCGTCGATGCTGGCCTCGAAGCCCCTGCGCATCGCGACGTTCGCGCTGGTCCTGCTCGTGTTCCTCCCGATCGTCGGCGGGCGCGTGATGCGCTGGATCGAGGGCCACCCGCTCGGCCTCACGGACGGCACGCTGGCGCTCCTCGCCGCGGCCATCGGCGGGTGGGGCCGCGGGTTGCTGCGCGCGACGAGCGCCGGCCCGGCGCGCAACGCCGACGCGCTCGCGGCCGTCGACGCCGCCCCGTCGCCGGTGGACGATCTCGAGGCGCAGGCGCTCGCCGCCGGCTCCCCGGACGACCCCATCGACGACCCGATCGACTCCACGACCGACGAGGGGCCCGATCATGGGCCCGACCCTGGGCCCGACGACACGGACGACGACGGGCCCGACGACCCGAACGACCACCGGACCGACGACGAGCCCGACGATCCGTACGGCGACGCACCGCACGCGCGCTGACGCCGAGGCGGGCCGCGCGCGGCCGGGCCTCGCGTCACCCGAGTGCGTCGAGGTCCGCGGGCGTGTTGACGTTCGCGAGGGACCCGAGCGTGGGATCGACCGCGCGCAGGTCGGCCTCGGGGACGACGACGTGGGGGAGGCCCTCGACGAGCGCCGTCATCCGCGCCGACCCCGCCGCCAGGAGCGCCCGCGCGGCGACGAGCGTCGGCGCGCGGCGGTACGCGGCGGCGAGCGGGTGGAGCCGTCCCGCGACCTCCGGCACCGCGACGGCGGCGTCCGGCGCCGCGCGCAGGGCCGCGATCACCGCGGCCACGAACGCCGGCGCGAGGCGGGGGACGTCGCAGCCCGTAGCGTACACGACCGACGCGTCGCACGACGCGAGGCCCGCGCGCAGGCCCTCCACGGGCCCGCGGTCGTCCGCCGCGTCCACGGCGTGGCGCACCGCGACCCCCGCGCGCAGCGGGCCGACCTCGGGCAGCGCCTGGCCCGGGCGGGCGACGACGACCACCTCGTCGACCACGGCCGCCACCGTCGCGACCACGCGCGCGAGGAACGTCGAGCCGCCCCACGCGAGCGACGCCTTGTCGCGCCCCATGCGCGTGCTGCGGCCGCCGGCGAGCACGAGGGCGGCGGTGGTCATGGGGAAACGGTACCGCGGCGGGGAGGCCGCGCCCCGATGGCGCGCCGGCCCCGCGTCGGGTAGACCCACGGGGGTCGTGCCCGCGGCCCTCCCCCGTCCCCGTCGCGTCGCGGTCGTCGGGAGCGGCGCGTCGGGCCTCCTCGTCGCGCTCCATCTCCTGCGCGGCCCCGCGGCGACCGCGGTGACGCTCGTCGAACGGGCCCACGCCGGCGGCGTCGCGTACGGCACGCACGACCCCGCGCACCGGCTCAACGTCGCCGCGATCGGCATGAGCGCCTTCCCGGACGCGCCGGGCGACCTCGTCGCGTGGGCCGCCGCCCACGGGTTCGTGGGCGACCCCGAGGCGTTCCTCCCGCGGATCGCGTACGCGCGCTACCTCGCCGACCGACTCGCGGCCGCCGAGGCCGCGCCCGCGCACCCGGGTTCGTCGCTCGGGCGCCGCCGCGGCGAGGTCGTGGGCCTCGTGCGCGCCGACGCGACGTGGCGGTTGCGCCTCGCGGGCGGCGACGCCCTCGACGCCGACGCCGTCGTGCTCGCGACGGGCCACGGCCCGCCGGTGGACCCGCTCGCGGCCCTCGGCGGCGCCGCGCTCGACGCCGCGCGCTACGCCCGCGACGCGTGGGCGCCCGGCGCCCTCGACGGGCTGCGGCCGACCGACGACGTCCTCGTCCTCGGGGCGGGCCTCACGTTCGTCGACCTCGTCTTGTCGCGCCACGGCGCGGGCGCCACGGGCCGCACCATCGGCCTCTCGCGCCGCGGCCTCCTGCCCCTGTCGCACCGCCGCGACGGCGCGGGCCCGCCGCGCCCCGTCGACGTCGCGTCGGTCCTCGCCGCGCCGACGCTCCGCGCGCGCCTCGCGGCCGTGCGGCGGCTCGCGGCCGACGAGACCGCCCGCGGCGGCGACTGGCGCGACGTGATCGCCGCGCTGCGCGCGGGCACGCCCGCCCTCTGGGCCACGCTGTCGCCCGCGGACCGCGCGCGCTTCCTGCGCCACGTGCGCACGTTCTGGGACGTCCACCGCCACCGCACCGCCCCCGACGTCGCCGACGTCGTCGCGCGCGCGCGCGACGCGGGCCGCGTCGCCGTGCTCGCCGGGCGGGTCGTCGCGGCGGCGCCGACGCCCCGCGGCGTCGCCGTGACTTGGCGGCCCCGCGGCCGCGCCGCGACCGCGCGCCTCGAGGTCGCGCGGGTCGTGAACGCGACCGGCACGTCGCTCGACCTGCGCCGCCCGACCGAGCCGCTCTTCGCGGACCTCGCCGCCGCGGGCGCGTACCGCGCGGACCCGCTCGGCCTCGGGCTCGCGACCGCCGACGACGGCGCGGTGCTTTACGCCGCGGGCCGCGCGCACGACGCGCTCTTCGCGATCGGCCCGCTGCGGATGGGGGACCGCTGGGAGTCCACCGCGGTGCCCGAGTTGCGCGTGCAGGCCGCGGCGCTCGCCGCCCGCCTCGCCCGCTGACCCCGTCGATCTCCCGGGACCGCGAGGCCCGCGCGATCGCGGGGCGCCCACCATGGCCGCGGGCGGTGTTCGCGGCCGGTCCGCCGCGGCGCGGGGGCGTGGACCCCGACGCGAGCCGAGGGACCGCGAGGCCCGCCCCGCGCGGCGCCCCGGTTCGCGCTCCTGGCCGCGCTCCTGCCCGCGCGACCACGCGCGGCGACCGACGCCGGGGGCGGGGGCGGTCGTGGGCCCGGGAGCGGGCCCGGGGACCGGCCCGGTCCGATCCCGATCCCCCGGCGCGCTCCTGCAATCGTTGACAACTGTCAACAACAGACCTAGCGTCGGGGCATGAGCCGCGGCCCGGACGCCCCGACCTCCGATCGCGCGCAGCGCCGCGAAGCGACGCGGGCGGCCCTCGTCGCGGCCGCGCACGCGCTCGCGGCGCGCGGCGCCGACCCGCTCGACCCCGCGGCCGTCGCGCGCGAGGCGGGCGTGAGCCGGCCGCTCTGGTACGCGCACTTCCCGACGCGCCTCGCGTTCGTGGACGCGTTGTTCGCGTCGGTCCCCGCGCCCGCGTCGCCGGCGGCCGCGGGCGCGCCCGCGGCGACGCCCGCGCGGCCGGGGCCGGGGTCGCCCGCCGCGGCGCTCCGGCGCTTCTTCGTCGGCCTCGCGACGCCGCTCGACGCCCACGCGGCCCTCGCCCGCGTCCTGATCCCCGCCAGCCACGTCCCGGGACCGGTGGCCACCGCGCGGGCCGCGCGGCGCGCGGTCGCGGTCGCGAGGCTCGCGGCCCTGTTGCCGGCGGGCCTCGCGTCGCGTCGCCGCCGGGCGACGTTCCTGATGGACGCGTTCCTCGGCCTGCAGCTCGCGTGGTGCCGGGAGCCCGCCGGGCCGTCCCTCGTCGCCCGCGTGCGGAACGACCTCGAGTTCGCGATCCGCGGCGTGCTCGCGCCCGCGACGCCTTCGTCCGCCCCCCGTACCCGTCGGAGCCTCCCATGACCCGTTTCAACCCGCACCAGTCGGTCGGCAGCATCGTCGTCGCGGCGCCCGCGGCGGCCAACGTCTTCGAGCGCCACGGCCTCGACTACTGCTGCGGCGGCGGCAAGAGCCTCGCGGACGCGTGCGTGCGCGCGGGCCTCGAGACCGACGTCGTCCTCGCGGAGCTCGACGCGGTCGTGGCGGCGCCCGCGACCGAGCGCGACTGGTCGCGCGAGACCGCGACCGCGGTCATCGCGCACATCGAGGCCGTCCACCACGCGTTCATGCGCCGCGAGCTCACGGCGATCACGCCGCGGCTCGAGCGCGTCCTGCAGGTGCACGGCGCCAACCACCCCGAGGCGCAGCTGCCCCGCATCGCGGCGATCTGGGGCGCGTGCGTCGCCGAGCTGTGGCCGCACCTCGAGAAGGAGGAGCAGATCCTCTTCCCGATGATCCGGGCCCTCGAGGCCGGGCACGCGCCGTCGATGCACTGCGGCGTCGAGGGGCCCCTCCACGTGATGGAGCAGGAGCACGACCAGGTGGGCGCCGCGTTCGCCGAGCTCCGGCGGCTGACCGACGGCTGGCGCGTGCCCGAGCACGCGTGCACGACCTGGCGCGCGACGTGGGGGGCGCTCGAGGCGTTCGAGCGCGACCTGCACCGGCACATCCACCTCGAGAACAACGTCCTGCACCCGAAGGCCAGGGCCCTCGCCGGCCTCTGACCGCCTTCCCGCCCCGACGGAGCCGCGCCATGACCCGTCGCGCCCACCTTGTCGTCGCCCTCGCCTCCGCCTGCGGGCTCTGGACCGCGGTCGCCGGCGCCGCCCCCGCGGCGGCGGAGGGCCCGGCCGCCGCGCCGGCGAAGCCCCCGAAGTACGAGAACCTCCGCTTCCAGGAGGACTGGAACGCGTTCTGCGCGACCCGCGACGCGGAGCCCCGCGACGTCTCCGACCGCATGAAGCGCCTCGTGCTCGACGGCCGGGGGCACGTGTGGGTGGACGTCGGCGGGCAGGTCCGCGTTCGGTACGAGGCGTGGTCCGACCAGGGCTTCGGCGCGGTCCCCGGCGACGACGGCTGGGGCCTCCTGCGCGCCCGGACCCACGTGGACCTGCACCTCGGCTGCCACGTCCGCCTGTTCGCGGAGGGGATCTACGCCGACGCCGACGGACGCGACGCGGGGCCGCGCCCGGTGGACGAGAACCACGGCGACCTCCTGAACCTCTTCGTGGAGGGGCGCGGCCGGGTGAACGGCCTCGACGTCGGCGGGTGGGTCGGACGGCACGAGCTGCTCTTCGGCAAACAGCGGCTCGTGGGCCCGGTGGACTGGACGAACGTCCGTCGCACCTTCGAGGGCGGGGGCGTCTGGGCGAAGGGTTGCCACTGGCGCCTCGACGCGTTCGTCGTGAACCCGGTGCTCGTCGAGGCCGACGAGGCGGACGAGGCCGACGACGACACGCTGTTCGCCGGCGTCCACTACCGGAACACCGCCACGTCCGACCGGCCGTTCGAGCTCTACGCCTACTGGCTGGACCGCGACCCGGCGACCTGGCAGAAGGTCGTCGACGAGGAGTCGCGGCTCACCGTCGGCGGGTCGTGCACGGGCCCGATCTGCGGCACGTGCCTCGACTACGACGCCGAGGCGGCCCTGCAGGTGGGCGAGTTCGGCGACCGCGACGTGTTCGCCTGGATGGCGACGGCGGAGCTCGGCTGGAAGCCGGGCGGGTGCTGGCAGCCGCGCCTCGCCCTCGGCGCCGACTACGCCAGCGGCGACGACGACGGCGCCGGCGGCGACCTCGGGACGTTCAACCAGCTGTTCCCGACCGGCCACCTGTGGTTCGGCTGGGCCGACCTGATCGGGCGGCAGAACCTGATCGCCGCGCGGTTCACCGCGACCGCGAAGCCGACCGAGAAGCTCACGCTGCGCTTCGACGCCCACCAGTTCTGGCGCGCGAGCACGGACGACGCGGTCTACAACGCGGGCGGCGGCGTGCTGCGGGCCGGGGGCGACGCGCGCGCGGTCGCGACCGAGTTCGACCTGCAGGCGAAGCTCGCCGTGGACCGCCACCTCGAGCTCGAGGTCGGCGGGGCGTTCGTGCTGGCCGGCGACGTGATCGAGGAGACCGGCCCCGACGAGGACGTCCTGTTCCTCTACGCGCAGGCGACGTTCACCTTCTGACCCGAGCCCCCGCGACCCCGGTCGCCCGCCGCCCCTCTCGGGCAGGTAGGCTCGACCCGGCGGTCACCGGACCCCGGCCTGGGAGGCCATGATGGGAATCCTACGACGGCTCGCGGCCACGCGACGAGGGCTCTGGCTGGCGGCCCTGGCGGTCGGCGTGCCCCTCGGGCTCGGGTTGTTCACCTTCACGTACGCCGAGGGCGCGTCGTACCTCTCGACCGACCCGCGCGCGTGCGTCAACTGCCACATCATGCGGCCGCAGTACGACGGGTGGCAGAAGGCGAGCCACCACACGTCGGCGTCGTGCGTGGACTGCCACCTGCCCGCGAGCGGCCTCTCGAAGTGGGTCGCGAAGGCCGTGAACGGCTTCAACCACAGCAAGGCCTTCACGCTCCAGGACTTCCCGGAGCCCATCCGGATCACGCCCCGCAACGCCGAGATCCTGCAGGAGAACTGCCTGCGCTGCCACGGCGACCTCGTGCACGACCTCGTCGCCGGGGCCACCACCGACCGCCAGGCCATCCGCTGCACGCATTGTCACGCCACCGTCGGCCACGGGCCCCGCGCGGGGCTCGGCGGCGCCGACCGCGGCCCGAACGAAGGAGCCAACGGACCATGAGCACCTCTCCCACGCCCGCGCCCCGCCGGGGCGGCCTCCTCTTCCTCGCGGTGCTCGCCGGGGCCGCCGTCGTGACGGCGGTCGTCGCCGCGCTCATGGCGAACATCGCCGAGCGCAAGGCGGAGGAGCGAAACGCCTTCGTGATGCTGAAGCCGGTGGGCGAGGACGTCACCGACCCGGCCGTCTGGGGCGTCAACTGGCCGAAGCAGTACGACTCCTACAAGCGCACCGCGATCACCACGCGCACGCGGTTCGGCGGCCACGGCGGCAGCGAGGCCCTGCCCGCCGAGAAGATCGAGCGCGACCCGTGGCTCAAGCGCATGTTCCTCGGGTACGCCTTCTCCATCGACTACCGCGACCGGCGCGGGCACGCCTACATGCTCGACGACCAGGAGGCGACCCGGCGGCTCGAGAAGCCGCAGTCGGGTTCCTGCCTGCACTGCCACGCGTCGGTGATGCCGCTGTACCGCGCCCTCGGGGACGGCGACGCCATGAAGGGCTTCGACGCGTCGCACAAGCTCTCGTACCAGGACGCCAACGCGAGGCTGCACGAGCTCGGGCACGCGCACCCGGTCGCGTGCGTCGACTGCCACGACCCCGCGTCGATGGCGCTCCGCGTCACGCGTCCCGGGTTCATCCGCGGCATCCAGGCCCTCGCGGCCTCCGACGCGCCGGTCCCGGCGGTGCCGAGCATCGCGGAGTGGCGCGCGGGCAAGCGCGCCAAGCCGTACGACCCCAACGTGGACGCGCGCCGCGGCGAGATGCGCTCGTTCGTCTGCGGCCAGTGCCACGTCGAGTACTACTGCTCGACCAAGATGCCCCTCGAGTTCCCGTGGTCGAAGGGCCTGCGCGCCGACGCGGTCGAGGCCCACTGGGACGGCCGGACGTTCCCCGACGGCGGGCGTTTCCTCGACTACAAACACGCCGAGACGGGCGCCGAGATCCTCAAGGCCCAGCACCCCGAGTTCGAGCTGTGGAGCGAGGGCATCCACGCCCGCAGCGGCGTCTCGTGCGCCGACTGCCACATGCCCTACATGCGCGACGGCGCGTCCAAGGTGTCGGACCACTGGGTCCGCAGCCCGCTGCTCAACGTCAACCGCGCGTGCCAGACCTGCCACCACGCCTCCGAGGACGAGATGAAGGCGCGCGTGGACACGATCCAGACGCGCAACTTCGAGCTGATGCAGCTCGCGGCCAAGGCCCTCATGGACCAGCTCGACGCGATCGCCGCGGCGAAGGCCGAGGGGGCGACGCCGGAGCAGCTCGCGCCGGCGCTGGCGCTCCAGCGCAAGGCGCAGTGGCGCATCGACTTCATCGCCGCGGAGAACTCCATGGGGTTCCACGCGCCGCAGGAGGCCGCGCGCGTCCTCGGGCAGGCGGTGGACTTCGCCCGTCAGGGCCAGGTGGCCGCGGTGCAGTGGCGCACCGGCGGGAGCGTCGCGCCGCCGAAGTGAGGCGGGGACCGCGAGGCCCGGCGGCCGCCGGGCCTCGCGGTCGAGGACCCCCGTCCGCCCCGGGGGCGGGCGCGCCCACGGCCCGGCCCGGGTCGCGGGCGCGCCCCCGGGATGGGGGGATCAGAGCCCGACGCCGAACGGGCGGTCGTCGCCCGGCGCGGGACGGCGCGGCGCGGGGCGCGGGGTCGGCGCGGGCGCGGGGGCCGGGACCGGCGCGGGGGTCGGCTCGGGCGCCGGGACACGCCGCGGCTCGGGCGCGGGCGGGTGCGCGCGGTCCTCCGTGGGACCGTCGATCGGCGCCGGCGCGCGGGGGGCCGCGCTCCGCCGGGCCG
>JAEUHO010000456.1 GCA_016795345.1 Planctomycetia bacterium
TGATCGCGAAGGGCTTCTGGAGCCGGTAGGCCCGGCCTGCGAACGGTCTCGAAGAGGACGCGGGCGTGCGGCGCACTCGATGGATGCGTATCCTCCCGCCGTGGCCCGGTCGCCCGAGACCCCCCTCCTGCGCGCCTTCAACCGCCTGGCCGAGGTGCTGGACAGCAAGGCGGCCGCGAGGCGCTGGTACGAGCAGTACCTCGCGACCCTCGGGGCGCGGGCGGTCGTCGACACCGCCAACCAGGGGGCCATCGCGTGGGTCTACCGCCGGGCGGCGGGCTCGCATGAGGTCCTGCCCCTGCCCGCGGTCGTCTGGACCGCGGCCCAGGTGGGCCCGCGCCTTCTGCGGGGGATCGAGATCCACGACGGGCGCCAGCGGCTCTCGCTCCTCTACGACGATGATGGACGCATCGCGGATCGGTCACTGGACGACCGGTTCCCGGGCCGCCTCGTGGAACTCGCGCGCGTCCTCAAGAACGCGAAGGATGGAGTCGGGGCGAGCGCGGCCTTCGTCGCGGGACTCGGGGACGAGCAGTACGGTCCCGGCCGGGTCCACTACCCCGTGCCCGTCCCGGGCGGCGTGGGCCTCGTCTGGCGGGTGGGGCTGATGGCCTGCCGGCGGGCGCTGTTCGACGGTCGCGTGGGCGACGCGGCGCGGTTCGTCGTGGCCGACGGGCTCGAAGGCCGCGCCGTCGGGGCCGGCGCGACACGCGAGGAGGCGCTGGCCGCCTACGCGGCCGAGGTCGCGCGAGCCTTGCCGGAGCAGCGGCACGTCCGCGAGACCATCACGGACGACTACGACGACGACGGGAACCTGATCGCGCGGGGCGAGCTCCCAGCGGGCCTCGAGGAACCCGGCGAGACATCCGCGGCTTCGCACATCCTCGAGCAGCCCGAGGAGGAACGTGAGGCGTGGCGGGGGGAGGCGGAGCCCGAGCGTCCGCCCTTCGCACCGGAGGTCGATCCCATCACGGGGCGCATCGACCTGACGGGCGGCCCGATCGTGATCCGCGGGCCGACGTCGGACGCCCCGCCCGTGCCCCGCCGGGCGGAGTGCGTTCCCCACGTCCTCCTGCCGCTGGAGCCCTCGCCCCCGAGCCCGCCGCCCCGCGGTCGCTGGATCCGCCTGCTGGGCGAGACCGGCGTCACGCGTCACGTCGTCCGGATCGAGGAGCGCGACGGGTTCCTCCTCGTGGGGGGGGACCTCCTCGGTCTCCTCGACGTGAAGGGGCTTCGTGCCGAGCTCGACCGGATCGACTCGCACCACCCCGAGCTGCCCGGCTCGGCGGAGTTCGAGCGGTTCGTGAGGTACCGCGCCCGGCACTACCGCTGGAGCCCCGCGACGCCCGCTCGCCCCGAGGGCCTGGTCCCCGCGGGCGGATCTCGCGGCCCGCGGTTTGAGGCAGGGGGGCTCGACGGCGACGCCATCCAGGCGATGGTCTACCGCCACCGCCGCGTGCCCCGGCCGGCGGGCTGATCCGACACGAGCTCGGTAGGGCCGTCGCGACCGGGCTGAGGCCGTCACGAGCCCCTGGCCACGGGACCGGCTGGGGCGCCCTGGGTTCGGAAGGTCAGGGGCTGGGGACCGCAGCCGCCCCGAGGCCGTCGCCTCTGCGTACCCGGCGTCGCCTACGATCGACGACATGTCAGCCGGAGCGCCGCAGGACCAGGATCCCGTGGTCCGATACGTATCGTCCGTGGCATGGCGGTTCGCCCGCACGATGCCGCAGTGGCCGCACTGGTACGTGATGAAGCACTGGAATCCCGGGCGGGAGGGCGAGTTCATGGAGCTCGTCCGGCGGGTGTTCGAGGAGGGCCACGACGAGCCCTGGGGGGACGGCCCCCTTCGCAGGATCGTGCGGTACTACCATCTCGGGGAACACAAGTACTGGGTCATGGACCCGACGATCGAGGAGACGGATCTCGTCAACCGAGCCCGCCTGGACGGCCGGGGTCCGGAGGACGAGCATCGCGCCTGAGGATCCTCTCCGACCTCGGCGCGAGGAGGTCAGCATGACAGAGACGTCGAGCTGGACGAGATGGCGCGATCCGCCGCTCGTCCCGGAGGCCTACGACGAGGTCGCCCGGTTGGTCCAACTCGCACGCCGGGCGCGGAATCGGATCGTCGAGTTCGACTGGCGCTTCACCGAGGATGAGCTTCGAGCGCTTCGCGCGGCCGTCCATGACTGGGGGAGCGGCGTCGTCGGCCGCTACAAGTGCTTCGATGCGCGCGTGCTGGCCGCCATCAGCGAGGCGCTGGGCGAGCGGGACACGGAGTTCCATCTGGCCGTGCCGCGCAACGCACCCGCGCTCGACTGTACGGTCGAGTGCGTGCGGGACGGGGCCGAGTTCCGCCTGCGTGGGCACGCCACGTTCGATCTCGTGCTCGGCTACGGCTTGGGCGTGCTCTCGCCCGAGGCCTCGCGACAGCGGAGATTGGGGCCTGCTGTCACTGCGACGATCTCCACCGCGGTACGCGCGCTCGGATGGGACCTGGACCGCCTCCAGGATCCCCGATTGGCCCCCGCCGTCCGGGCGCTCTATGGGCTTCCCCTGAACTACGGGGGAGGAGAAGTCCTGCCGGCCGCGGGTCCCGCCGAGGACCTGCGCGTTCACTTCCGTGGCCCGTTCGCGGCGGTTGAAGGGACGGACCTGCCGTGCCTCTTCACGCACGACGTGGCGCGCGAGTCCGGCGTCTACATCTGGACGGTCCTCGTCGATGGCGAGGACCTGCCCTACTACGTCGGGCAGACGCGGCGCGGGTTCGGCCAGCGCACGGGAGAACATCTCGCCGCGCACCTGTCGGGGCAGTACTCCGCCTTCGACCCGGTGGCGCTTGCCCAGGGCCGCTACCAAGTCTTCTGGCGCGCGGAGGCGAACTCGGGGGGCTGGCCCGGCTGTCTGCCGCTCTTCCTTCGGGACTACGAGGCCAACGCTCCACGGCTGCTCGCCATGATCCGACTCCTGCGATTCCACGTCGCGCCCCTCGCGGGGGACGCGCAAAGGCTTGGTCGCGTCGAGGGTGCCGTGGGCCGCCACCTCAAGCGGCACGAGAACGACCGTGTGCGCACGTTCTTCGGGGCGGGCATCCAGCTCCCGGCGCCCGTGCCCAACGACAAGCCGCTGCGGATCCTGCTGACCAGCGACGGGGAGATCGCGGGTCTTCCCTCGGAACTGCCAGCGTAGGAAGGTGCTCGTCGCGACGCGTGCCTACGGCGCGTGCGCCTGCCGGGATTCGCGAGCTTGCGATCGTGCTACCGGGACTCCCGGCGCCGGGCCGTCCGCTTCGGCTTCCCGAGATCCGAGAAGATCGCCACGCCCGCACCGACGAGGAGTACCGTCCCGAGCCCCCTGACCTGTGGCGACTCCCAGGCTCCTCGCGCCACGTAGACGGCCGCGTGCTGGCAGTTCGCCTCGAGGGCGTCGTAGGGCAGGCGCTTGTCGAGCACCTCGCGCAGGCGCGCGTGCGCCAGGGGTAGCTGGGCCGGCTCGACCGTCTCGATGAGGAACACGTCCATCCCGGCTCGGAGCTCCAGGAAGGTGGTGACTCGAGGGCCTTGGTCGTGCTGGTAGTCGAGGACGATCGAGTCGTCCATCGGCGGTAGTGACCCGGCAAGGACCGCGTAGTGGTCGATGCCGGGCACGAGTGCGTCCCGCTTCCCGCGCCGGATCAGGTGGAGCGGCTCGCCGTCCGGCCGCGAACGAAGGATCGCCTCCAGATCGACAGACGGCATCCGGGCGAGACCGGGCCACGGGACGGCACGCGCGTGGGGAGTGTAGGGATCCACGGGGAACGCCGGGTACGAGGGCACGGCCATGGTGGGGTTCCGACGGACTCGTCATGTTGACGGGACCGACCGACATGGCAGCGGCCCGGCGCGCATGGGCTCCGTCGGTCCGCGTGCCTGCGCGCGGACCAGACCCGCCGCCAGAGACCCCGGCGTCGCGTTCGCGCCGCCGCCGAGCCGTGGGGGGCCGGGGAGGACACGGCCAGGCGTCCAGGTCGCCCGGCGGCGGCAGATCCCACGGCTCCAGCTCACTCGCCGGGTCCCTCGCCCCTTCCCACCGTCGGCCCCCTGTCCTAACCTAGCGCGTCCCCATCGCTTAGCGCGCCTTGGGTGGAGGGGCAGGTAGCAGGATCGTGGACGCCGGCCCGACCCGTTGGACGGTCCAGACACTGACCCAGGACTCCTGGGGGCGCGAAGCCCTGGACGCCGTGCAGGGGCGACTGCAGGTCCAGGATCCGTTTCACGGGGAGGCCAGCCTCCATCTCGTGGCTGGCGACCGCTGTGCGCACCGGGGGAGCCGTGTGGTCCGCGTCCATGGATCCGCTCGCCGGGGCTGGCCCCGCGGGCCCTTCACCGCCGCGGGCGCTTCCCCGGCTGGCACGTGCGAGCGGCGCCCGATCTGCCCCCGCGCCGGGGCGGGATCGGTGAGCGCCCTGGCTCGGTGGCCCGACGGGATGGAGGCGACGCACTCGTGAAGAGGCATGGCCGCCCCTCGAACCGTCTTCGTCGCGGAGTGGCGCCCGCCCGCGGCGACGCCACCCCCGCGGAGACCCCCTCGCCCGTCCGCAGGGCCCAGCTCGCGCCCCTGGCACGTGCACTGACCGCTCCGGACTTGGAGGCGCATCTCTGGGAGGCCGCGAACATCCTTCGTGGCAGCCCCGTCGACCGGACGGACTGGAAGAGCTACATCCTGCCTCTGCTGTTCTTCAAGCGCATCTGCGACGTCTGGGACGAGGAACACGCCGCGATGCTCGAGGAGTACGGGGAGGACTACCCGGACGAGCACCGCTTCCAGGTGCCCCCGGGCTGCCACTGGACCGACGTGAGGGCAGCCGCTCGCAACGTGGGGACGGCGCTCGCGAACGCCATGCGCGGGGTCGAGGCCGCCAACCAGAAGCACCTCTACGGGGTCTTCGGCGACGCGGCCTGGACGAACAAGGAGCGCCTTCCGGATGACCTCCTGAAGGACTTGATCGAGCACTTCTCGGCGCTCCCCCTCGGCAACCAGCGCGTTGCGTCCGACGTCATGGGCGACGCGTACGAGTACCTCATCAAGAAGTTCGCCGACGCCACGAACAAGAAGGCGGGCGAGTTCTACACGCCGCGCAGCGTCGTGCGGCTCATGGTCGAGATCCTCGACCCGAAGGAGGGGGACACCGTCTACGACCCCGCGTGCGGGACGGGGGGCATGCTGCTGGCGGCCGTCGCCCACGTCCGCGACCGCGGAGGCGACCCCCGCACGTTCTTCGGGAGGCTCTTCGCCCAGGAGAAGAACCTCACGACCGCGGCCGTCGCTCGCATGAACCTCTTCCTCCACGGGATCGAGGACTTCGTCGTCGAGCGCGGCGACACGTTGCGCAACCCGGTGTTCACGGACCCGAGCACGGGGGGCCTCGCCACGTTCGACGTGGTCATCGCCAACCCCCCCTTCTCGCTGGAGAACTGGGGTCGGGAGATCTGGGAGAACGATCCCTGGGGCCGGGCCTTCGCAGGGCTTCCGACCGACTCCAACGGGGACATGGCCTGGGTTCAGCACATGGTGAAGTCCATGGCCGCTCGCTCGGGGCGCATGGCCGTCGTGCTCCCTCAAGGCGCGCTCTTTAGGGGCGGCGTCGAGGGGGCGATCCGGAAGCACCTCCTCGAGAGGGACCTCGTCGAGGCGGTCATCGGCCTTGCCCCGAACCTCTTCTACGGGACCGGGCTTGCCGCCTGCATCCTCGTCACTCGGCGTCGGAAGGCCAACGCGCGCAAGGGGAAGGTCCTCATCGCGGATGCGTCGTCCCTCTTCCGCAAGGGGCGGGCGCAGAACTACCTAGAACCCGAACACGCGGCCGAGATCCTCCGCTGGATGAGCGGCTTCAAGGACGTCGAGAACCGGGCCCGCGTCGTGGGCCTCCCCGACATCGAGAAGGAGGGCTGGACCCTCAACATCTCGCGTTACGTCCTCCCGCCGATCGGCGACGATATCCCGCCGCTCCCCGAGGCCGTTGCGGCCTTCAAGGAAGCGCTCGCGCGGTGTCGGGAAGCGGAAGATGCGCTCCGTCGCGAGATGAGCGAGGGAGGGTGGATCGAGTGACGCCTACCCCGCTCTCCCAGCAGGCGCTCGAGTCCTACCTGTGGGGCTCCGCCGTCATCCTGCGCGGCCTCGTGGACGCCGGGGACTACAAGCAGTTCATCTTCCCGCTTCTGTTCTTCAAGCGTCTCTCCGATGTTTGGGACGCGGACTTCGAGCAGGCCCTCGAGGAGTCCGGCGACCGGAAGTACGCGACCTCGACCGCGAACGACCGATTCGTGATCCCGGTGGGCGCCCACTGGAAGGACGTGCGTGCCGCCTCGCGGGACGTGGGACGCGCCCTCCAGGCCGCGCTCCGGAGTGTCGAGACGGCCAACCCTGGCCGCCTCGACGGGATTTTCGGCGACGCCCCCTGGACCAACAAGGAGCGGCTCCCGGACGCGACGCTGAAGAACCTCCTCGAGCACTTCTCCGGCCAGTCGCTCTCCCTCGCGGCTGTGCCGGAGGACGAGCTCGGGAACGGGTACGAGTTCCTTATCAAGAAGTTCGCCGACGACAGTGGCCACACGGCGCAGGAGTTCTACACGAACCGCACCGTGGTCCACCTCATGGCCAGGATCCTTGCGCCCAAGCCCGGCGAGAGCGTCTACGACCCGACCTGCGGCACCGGCGGGATGCTCATCTCGGCGCTGGCCGAGGTGAAGCGCGGCGGAGGGGAGCACCGCACGCTCAAGCTCTTTGGGCAGGAGCGGAATCACATGACCGCCTCCATCGCCCGGATGAACCTCGTGCTTCATGGGGTGGAGGACTCGCAGATCGTCCGCGGGGACACGCTCGCGGCCCCGGCCTTCGTCGAGCAGGACCGGCTCCGGACGTTCGACGTGGTCCTCGCGAACCCGCCCTACTCCATCAAGCAGTGGAACCGGGATGCGTGGACCACGGACTCCTGGGGCCGGAACTTCCTCGGGACTCCGCCCCAGGGCCGGGCCGACTACGCGTTCTTCCAGCACATCCTGAAGAGCCTCGACCCGCGGAGCGGGCGCTGCGCCATCCTCTTTCCGCACGGCGTCCTCTTCCGGAAGGAGGAGGCGGAGATGCGCCGCCGGCTCGTCGAGAAGGACCTCGTCGAGTGCGTCCTCGGCCTCGGGCCCAACCTGTTCTACAACTCGCCGATGGAGGCATGCATCATCGTCTGCCGGACGCGAAAGGCGCCGGCCCGGCGCGGGAAGGTGCTCTTCATCGACGCCGTGAACGAGGTCGCGAGGGAGCGGGCGCAGAGCGTCCTCGAGCCGGAGCACCAGGAGCGGATCCACGCGGCCTACCGGGGGTTTGCCGACAGCGAAGGTTCTTCAAAGGTCGCAACGGCCTCCGACATCGAGGCCCAGGGTTGGAGCCTCTCTATCCCGCTAAAGAGGCCTACGCTTCGCTCAGGCTGCCGTGGGGAGTGGGACGCGAGGTGACGTGCGACCGACAAGGCGCCAGTACTCCGGCGGCTTCGTGGCGACTGCGCAGGAGAGGGCGCGTTGGAAGAGCAGCGTCCTCGACGCCGCGTGGCGGCGGTTGAACCGGAACTCGAACTCCGCGAGGTACGCGTCGAGGTGTTTCGGGCGAACGGCCCCTTGGTAGGTGCCCAGAAGCACGCGATGAAGGAGCGCGAACACCCGGTGGACGGCCGGCAGCACTTGGTGTGCCTCGCGACCGCTCTGCTTGACGTTGATCGGGTGGTGCGCTTTCCCCTGTATCGCATTGCCGCCGTAGCCCGCCCATCCGTCGGTGAGCACGCTGGAGCCCTGCGCGATGGTGGCGTCGACGAACTCCTTGAGCGTCGATCGG
>JAEUHO010000282.1 GCA_016795345.1 Planctomycetia bacterium
CGAGCGCGAGGCACGCGACGCCCCGGCGGCCGAGGTGCTCGCCGAACGCCGCGACCGCCACGACCACGGTGAGCGGCGCCTCGAGGTTGAGCAGCAGCGACCCGACGATGCCCGAGACGCGCCCGAGGCCCACGAGCAGGAGCACGGGCGCGAGCACGCCGCCGAGCAACACGACGCCGGCGAGCGTCGGGAGGTCGCGTCGGTCGAGGGGCGCCTCGGCGCGGCCGCGGAGCGACGCGAGGAGCGGGCCGAGCGCGACGAGCCCGAGGCCGCCGGCGAGGTACAGCGTGCCGGCGATCGAGAGCGGGCTCGCGCCGGGGAGCAGGAGCTTGGCGACCGGCGTGCTGACGCCGAAGAGCGCGGCCGACAGCAACGAGCACGCGGCGCCGAGGCGGGCGGGGGAGCGACGGAGGAGCGTGGGGGTCGGCGACATCTCGGGACGCGAGGCCCGGCGGCCGTCAGCGCGGCGCGAGGTCCGCGCGCTTGGCGCGCACGGCCTCGAGCGCGAGCGGCACGAGGCCGGCGCCCGCGTGCCCGTCGACCCAGGCGAGCAGCTGGGCCCGCATGCGCGGGTCCCAGAAGCGTTTGAGGTGCGACGCGACGCCCTCCGCCGCGACCTTCGGGTCGGGCTCGGCGGCGAAGAACGCCGCGATCTCGTTGGCCATCTTGACGAGCTTCGTGGGTTCCATGGCGGGGCTACCGGGCCGCCGACGGGGCGGGCGCGGGGGCCGCGCCGGGCAGCAGCGAGGCCTGGTGCTCGAGGAACTCGGCGAACCGCGCCTGCCACTCGGCGGGGCTCGACGCGAGCGCCACCTGCACGGCGGTCACCTTGTACTCGGGGCAGTTCGTCGCCCAGTCGGAGTTCTCGGTGGTGACGACGTTGGCGCCCGACATGGGGTGGTGGAACGTCGTGTAGACGACGCCGGGCTGCATGCGCTCGGCGATGCGCGCACGCAACACGGTCTCGCCCGCGCGGCTCGTGACGCTCACGCGGTCGCCGTCGCGGATGCCGCGCTGCTCCGCGTCGTGCGGGTGGAGCTCGAGGACGTCCTCCTCGTGCCAGCGCGAGTTCTCCGTGCGGCGCGTCTGGGCGCCGACGTTGTACTGCGAGAGGATGCGGCCCGTCGTGAGGATGAGCGGGAACCTCGCGGTCGTGCGCTCCGGCGTCGGGACGTACGCCGTGAGGAGGAACTTGCCCTTGCCGCGGACGAACGCGTCGACGTGCATGACGGGCGTGCCCTCGGGCGCGGCGGCGTTGCAGGGCCACTGCACGCTCCCGAGGCGGTCGAGCTTCTCGTAGGAGACGCCGTGGAACGTGGGCGTCAGGCGGGCGATCTCGTCCATGATCTCGGACGGATGGGCGTACCGCATGGGGTAGCCCAGCGCCTCCGCGAGCGCGACCGTCGCCTCCCAGTCGGCGAGGCCGGCGCGGGGCGGCATGACCTTGCGCACGCGCGAGATGCGGCGCTCGGCGTTGGTGAACGTGCCGTCCTTCTCGAGGAAGCTCGAGCCCGGCAGGAAGACGTGCGCGAACCGCGCCGTCTCGTTCATGAACAGGTCCTGGACGACGATGCACTCCATCGACCGAAGGGCCGCCTGGACGTGCTCGGTGTCGGGGTCGGACTGCGCGATGTCCTCGCCCTGGACGTAGAGCCCCTTGAAGCTGCCGTCGAGGGCCGCGTCGAACATGTTCGGGATGCGGAGGCCCGGCTCGGGGTGGAGCCGGACGCCCCAGGCGCCCTCGAAGAGCGCGCGCACCGCGGGGTCGGAGACGTGGCGGTAGCCCGGCAGCTCGTGGGGGAACGAGCCCATGTCGCACGAGCCCTGCACGTTGTTCTGGCCGCGGAGCGGGTTCACGCCGACGCCGCGGCGGCCGAGGTTGCCGGTCGCCATGGCGAGGTTGGCGATGGCGATGACCATCGTCGAGCCCTGGCTGTGCTCGGTGACGCCGAGGCCGTAGTAGATCGCCGCGTTGCGCGCGCCGGCGTAGAGCCGGGCGGCGCGCCGCAGCGTCTCGGCGGGCACGCCGATGACGTCGGCCAGGGCCTCCGGCGACTGCTTCGGGTCGGAGATGAACGCCTTCCACGCCTCGTAGGCGGGCGCCTCGCAGCGGGCGCGGACGAAGTCCTCCTTCGCGAGGCCCTCGGTCACGACGACGTGGGCGAGCGCGTTGGCGACCGCGACGTTGGTGCCGGGCCGGAGCTGGACGTGGACCGCGGCCTCGACGTGCGGGGTGCGCACGAGGTCGATCACGCGGGGGTCCACGACGATCAGCTTCGCGCCCTCGCGCAGGCGCTGCTTCATCTGCGACGCGAACACCGGGTGCGCGTCGGTCGGGTTGGCGCCGATGAGCAGGATGACGTCGGCGTCCTCGACGGAGTCGAAGTCCTGCGTGCCCGCGGACTCGCCGAGGGTCTGCTTGAGGCCGTAGCCCGTGGGGGAGTGGCAGACGCGGGCGCAGGTGTCGACGTTGTTGTTGCCGAACGCGGCGCGGACGAGCTTCTGGACGAGGTACGTCTCCTCGTTCGTGCACCGCGACGACGTGATGCCGCCGACCGAGCCCGGGCCGTGGGCGGCCTGGATCCGCTTGAGCTCGGAGGCTGCGTACGCGACCGCCTCGTCCCACGAGACCTCGCGCCACGGGTCGTCGATCGACCGGCGGATCATGGGCTTCGTGATGCGGTCGGGGTGCGTGGCGTAGCCCCACGCGAAGCGGCCCTTCACGCAGGAGTGGCCGTGGTTGGCCCCGCCGTCGGCGTTGGGCACCATGCGGACCACCTCGGCGCCCTGCATCTCCGCGCGGAACGAGCAGCCGACGCCGCAGTACGCGCACGTGGTGACCACGCTGTGGTCGGGCTGCCCGTGCTCGATCAGCGACTTCTCCATGAGCGTCGAGGTGGGGCAGGCCTGGACGCAGGCGCCGCACGAGACGCACTCGCTGTCCATGAAGGGCGTGCCGCCGGCCGACACCTTCGAGCCGAAGCCGCGGCCCTCGATGGTCAGCGCGAACGTGCCCTGCACCTCGTCGCACGCGCGGACGCACCGCGAGCAGACGATGCACTTCGTCGGGTCGAACGTGAAGTACGGGTTCGACGCGTCCTGCTCCTGCTCGAGGTGGTTCGCGCCGGCCGTGCCGTACCGCACCTCGCGCAGGCCGACCGCGCCGGCCATGTCCTGCAGCTCGCAGTGGCCGTTGGCGGGGCAGGTGAGGCAGTCGAGCGGGTGGTCGGAGATGTAGAGCTCCATCACCCCGCGGCGGAGCTCGGCGAGCTTCTTCGACTGCGTGCGCACCTTCATGCCCGGGGCCACGAGCGTCGTGCACGAGGCCGGGTAGCCGCGGCGGCCCTCGACCTCGACGAGGCAGAGGCGGCACGAGCCGAAGGCTTCGAGGGAGTCGGTGGCGCACAGCTTCGGCACCGCGACGCCGGCCTCGGCGGCCGCGCGCATCACGCTGGTGCCCTCGGGGACCGTCACGGGGACGCCGTCCACCTCGAGGGTGACGGGCTTCCCGTCCTTGCGGGCGGGGGTCCCGAGGTCGTGTTCGTCGGCGCAGCGCATGGGTCAGGGCCTCCCGGCGCCCGGGCGCGCGGCGACCGCGCGCTCGAGCCCGAAGTCCTCGGGGAAGTGCTTGAGCGCGCTCCGCACCGGCAGCGGCGTGAGGCCGCCGAGCGCGCAGAGCGACGCGTGGGTGAGCGTCTCGCAGAGGTCCTCCAGCAGGGCGACGTTCTTCGCCCGCTGGGTCCCCGCGACGATCCGGTCGATGACCTCGACGCCGCGCGTCGAGCCGATGCGGCAGGGCGTGCATTTGCCGCACGACTCGATCGCGCAGAACTCCATGGCGTAGCGCGCGAGCGCCGCCATGTCGCACGTCTCGTCGAACACGACCACGCCGCCGTGGCCGAGGATCGCGTCCTTCGTCGTCAGCGCCTCGTAGTCGAGGGGCACGTCGAGGTCGGCCTCGGGGAGGTAGGCGCCGAGCGGGCCGCCCACCTGGACCGCCTTCACCGGCAGGCCCGACCGCGTGCCGCCGCCGAAGTCCTCGATCAGCTGCCGCAGCGTGAGGCCGAAGGGCGCCTCCACGAGGCCGCCGTGCTTCACGTTGCCCGCGAGCTGGAACGGCAGCGTGCCGCGGGAGCGGCCGGTGCCGAGCGCGCGGTACGCCGCGCCGCCGTGGGCGAGGATCCACGGCACCGAGGCGAGCGTGACGACGTTGTTCAGCGCCGTCGGCTTGCCCCACAGGCCCGCCACCGCGGGCACCGGCGGCCGGTACCGCACGATGCCGCGTTTGCCCTCGAGGCTCTCGAGGAGCGCGGTCTCCTCGCCGCACACGTACGCGCCCGCGCCGCGCCGCAGCTCGACGTCGAACGCGCGGTCGCTGCCGAGCACGCGGGGGCCGAGCAGGCCGGCCGCGCGCGCGCGGGCGATCGCCTCGGTCAGCACGCGCTCGGCGTCCGGGTACTCCGAGCGCAGGTAGATCCACCCGACCGTCGCGCCGAGCGCGACGCCCGCGATGGCCATGCCCTCGAGCAGCAGGTACGGGTCGCCCTCCATCACCATGCGGTCGGAGAACGTGCCCGAGTCGCCCTCGTCGGCGTTGCAGACCACGTACTTCTGCGTCGCCGGCGTGTCGAGGACGGTCTTCCACTTGATGCCCGTCGGGAAGCCCGCGCCGCCGCGGCCGCGCAGCCCCGACGTCGTGACCTCCTCGACCACCTGCGCCCCGCTCCTGCCGAGCGCGGCCCGCAGGCCGGCGAGGCCGCCGTGGGCCTCGTACGCCGCGAGGTCGAGCGGGTCCGTCACGCCGCACCGCGCGAAGACGAGCCGCTGCTGCCGCGCGAGGAACGGGTGCGCCTCCGGCCGCCCGATGCGGAGCGGGTGCGTCCCGCCCGTCAGCATCCCCTGGGCGAGCAGGCCCGGCACGTCGGCGGCGCGCACGGGCCCGTACCCGACGCGGCCCGCCGCCGTCTCGACCTCGACCAGCGGCTCGAGCCACAACATGCCGCGCGAGCCGTTGCGCACCACGGTCACCGGCGTGCCGCGCCGCGCGGCCTCGGCCTCGACGGCGCGCGCGACCGCGTCGGCGCCGAGCGAACGCGCCGCGGCGTCGCGGGGGACGAACACGCGCACGGGCGCGGCGCTCACGACGCACCTCCCGGCGGCGCCGCGGGCACGTCGGGCAGCTCGGCCGCGAGGCCGGACGCGGTCACGCGCCCGCGCAGCTCGCCGTCCACCATCGCGGACGGCCCGAGCGCGCAGTTGCCGAGGCAGTAGACCGGCTCGAGCGTCACCGCGCCGTCGGCGCGCGTGTGCCCGAGCTCCGTCCCGAACCGCGCGCAGACGTCGCGGACCAATTCGTCGGACCCGACGGCCTGGCACGCCTCCGCGCGGCACAACTTCACCACGTGCCGGCCCGGCGGGGCGTCGCGGAAGTCGTGATAGAAGGTCACGACGCCGTGCACGTCCGCGCGCGAGAGGTTGAGCGCGTGCGCGATCGTCGGCAGCGCGTCCGGCGGCACGTACCCGAGCGCGTCCTGCACGGCGTGGAGGATCGGGAGCAAGGCCCCCGGTCGGCCTCGGTGCGCCTCGAGCGCGCGCTCGACGGCCGCGAGGGCGTCGGGCGGGAGCGCGGGGGGAGCGGTCGGCGTCATGGCAGTCCTCGGGACGGTCGCCTAGCGTAGCGCGTCCACGATGGGGCGCACCCTCCCCGGAGGCGTCTGCACCGGGGGGCTCCTCCATGGATCGGACCGGGGGAGGCGCGGCCTCACCCGGGGGGTAGATTCGGGCCCGGCGAACCGGGGGGTACGCAAGGCCCGGGGGCCCCCGGTCCGGCCCTCGGGCGGCAGGCGACGATTGCCCCACAGGGCCGGTGACACCGGGGGTTCGATGGCATCATCGGGGGGTGCAGCCCTCCGTCCCGCCCCCGCCGACCCCTCCGCCGGTCCGTCCGGGCGCGGGGCCTGGGGCCGCGGCGTCGGTGCCGGTGCATCGGCTCGTGGTCGGCCCGAGCCGGACGGGCGGGGCGCCGGACCGCGAGGGCCCCGACGACGTCGCGGTCGAGGCCCCGCTCGAACTGCGGTTCGCCGGCACCCCCGCCACCGTCCTCCTCCGCACGCCGGGCGACGACGACGACCTCGTCCACGGCTTCCTCCTCGCCGAGGGGATCGTCCGCGGCGCCGCCGACCTCGTCCACGTCACCCGCCCCGCCGGCCTGCCGCCCGCCGAGGCCGGCAACGTCGTCGACGTGACGCTGGTGCCCGCGCTCGCCGACGCGCACCTCGACCGTGGGCTCTACTCGTCGTCGTCGTGCGGCGCGTGCGGCAAGCGGTCGATCGCGTCCCTCGAGGTCCGCGCGGCCCCGCTCGCGCCCGGGCCTCGCGTGCCGCGCGCGGTGCTCGCGTCCCTGCCCGACCGGCTCCGCGCCGCCCAGCCGACGTTCGCGCGCACCGGCGGGCTCCACGCGTGCGGGCTCTTCACGGCCGACGGCGCGCTCGTCGCGTTGCGCGAGGACGTGGGCCGGCACAACGCCGTGGACAAGGTCGTCGGCTGGGCGCTCCGCGCGGGGCGCGTGCCGCTCGCGGGGCACGTGCTCGTGGTGTCGGGCCGCGTCTCGTTCGAGCTGGCGCAGAAGGCGGTGGTCGCCGGCGCGCCGGTCCTCGTCGCCGTCGGCGCGCCGTCGTCGCTCGCGATCGACGTCGCGCGCGCGCACGGCCTCACGCTCGTGGGCTTCACGCGCCCGACCTCCTGCAACGTGTACGCCGGTCCCGAGCGCGTCGGCGACTGACGCGGCGTTCGGGACCGACGATGCGCGGCCGTGCTCCCGGGACCGCGAGGCCCGGCGGCCGGCGGGCCTTGCGTACCCGGCGCGGTGGCCGCGGGACGGGGCGGCGTGGTACAGGGGACCCATGGGTGCCGATCGCGTTCACCCGCGGGCCGGGACACCGGCCGTGCCCGCGGACCTCGTCCACCTCCCGCGGCTCGTGACCGCGTACTACGCGCGGACGCCCGACCCGTCCGTCGCCGCCGAGCGCGTCGCGTTCGGCACCTCGGGCCACCGAGGCTCCGCGCTCGCGGGCTCGTTCAACGAGGCGCACGTGCTCGCGATCGCGGAGGCGGTGTGCGCGCACCGGAAGGCGGCGGGCGTCGACGGGCCGCTCTTCCTCGGCATCGACACGCACGCGCTGTCGACGCCCGCGTGCGCGAGCGTGCTCGAGGTGCTCGCCGCGCACGGCGTGACCGTGCGCGTGGACGCGGCGGACGGCTTCACGCCGACGCCCGTCGTGTCGCACGCGATCCTGACCTGGAACCGCGGCCGCACGCGGGGCCTCGCCGACGGCATCGTGATCACGCCGTCGCACAACCCGCCGGAGGACGGCGGGATCAAGTACGACCCGCCGCACGGCGGGCCCGCGGACGCCGCGACGACGAAGGCCATCGAGGCCCACGCGAACGCGATCCTCGAGGGGAAGCGGCCCGCCCCGTCGCGCGTGCCGTACGAACGCGCGCGGCGCGCCGCGACGACGGAGCGGCACGACTACGTGACCGCGTACGTCGACGACCTGCCCTCGGTCGTCGACGTGGACGCGATGCGGCGGGAGGGCGTGCGGTTCGGCGTGGACCCGCTCGGCGGCGCCGGCGTCGCGTACTGGGGGCGCATCGCCGAGCGGCACCGCCTGCCGCTCACCGTGCTCTCCGACGAGGTGGACCCGACGTTCCGGTTCATGGCGCTCGACTGGGACGGGCGCATCCGCATGG
Organism: Planctomycetia bacterium; assembly: GCA_016795345.1. Classification (GTDB taxonomy): domain Bacteria; phylum Planctomycetota; class PLA2; order PLA2; family JAEUHO01; genus JAEUHO01. Next base: position 7,753 of record JAEUHO010000282.1, read on the forward strand.
ACTGCTCGTCGCCGTCGGCGATGCGGCCGCTCGTGGCGGCGAAGGACCGCTTCGACGTCGCGTGGGCCTGCGACACCGACCACGACCGGCACGGCATCGTCGCGCGCAGCGCGGGGCTGCTCGACCCGAACCACTTCCTCGCGGTCACCGCGTCGTACCTCTTCGCGCACCGCCCGCGCTGGGGGGCGGGGGTGGGCGTCGGCAAGACGATCGTGAGCAGCAGCCTCATCGACCGCGCGGCCGCGCGGCTCGGGCGGCCGCTGCTCGAGGTGCCCGTGGGGTTCAAGTGGTTCGTGGACGGGCTGCTCGCGGGGACGCTCGGGTTCGCGGGCGAGGAGAGCGCGGGCGCGTCGTGCCTGCGGCGCGACGGGACCGTCTGGACCACCGACAAGGACGGCCTCGTGCTCGGCCTGCTCGCGGCGGAGATGACGGCGGTGACGGGCCGCGACCCCGGCGACCTGTACCGCGACCTCGTGCGCGACCTCGGCGCGTCGGCGTACGCGCGCATCGACGCGCCCGCGTCGCCGGCGCAGAAGGCCGTCCTCGGCCGGCTCGCCCCCGAGGACGTCCCGGCGACGACGCTCGCGGGCGACGCGGTCACCGCGCGCCTCACGCGCGCGCCGGGCAACGACGCGCCGATCGGCGGGCTCAAGGTCGCGACCGCGCACGGGTGGTTCGCGGTGCGGCCGTCCGGCACCGAGAACGTGTACAAGCTGTACGCCGAGAGCGCGCGCGGACCGGAGCACCTCGTGCGCATCCAGGACGAGGCGCGCGCGATCGTCGCGGGGCTGTTCCGCGCCGCCGGGGCCGGCTGAACGGACGCCGGGGCGCGCGGAGGAGGGGCCCGGGGGCACCCAGACGCCGCGACGTTGTCGTTGCACGCGTGGCCGGGGCCCTCGCCCCGCGGAACCGCTGCGGGTCCGCGTGCGTTCCCTACGATGAGGAGGACGGCGGATCGCCGCCCCTCTCCGGGGGTCCATGTCGCTCGTCGCACCCCACCCGACCGACCCGCGCCCACGCCGACGTCGGGGTGCGTGGGGCGCATGGTGGCTCGCGTGTTTCGCCGGCAGCATCGCGCTGGCCTGGGCCATGGCGCGCTGGACGAGCGCGAGCGACGTCGTGCCGCTGTGGCCGATGGCGGGCGTCGTCGTCGGGATCCTCTTCGCGCTGCCCCGGGGGCCAGCCCTCGGCTTCGTCGGCGCGGCGGCCCTCGGGAACGCGGTGTTCGACGTCGTCGTGCAGCACCGGCCGACGGAGGCCGCGGCGATCTCGGCCCTGGGCGCGGTCCTCGAGCCGATCGCCGTCTTCGTCGTGGTGCGGAAGTTCGGCGCGCGCGGCCTCGAGCTCCGCTCGTTCCCCGAGCTCGCGTGGTTCGCCGGGCTCGGCGCGCTGGTCACGCCGTTCGCGACGTCGATCGTCACGTTCGGGGCGTACGAGGTGCACCACGGCCGGCCGCTGCTCGGCGAGGCCGTGCTGACCTGGTGGTTGAGCGACGCGCTCGCGATCCTCGTGCTCTCCCCGCTGACGGCGGCGGTGTTGTCGGGACGGGCGCGGTGGCCGCGCGGACGGCGGGGCGAGAGCTGGGCGGCGCTCGGCGCGACGACGGCGCTCGCCTTCCTGCTCTTCGGGCCGCTCCACGACGCGCTGCCGACGTTCCTCCGCTTCCCGTACTGGATGTCGGCGGTGTTCCTGTGGGTCGCGCTCCGCGCCGGGCGATGGGGGTCGATCCTCGGGACCGCGATCCTCGCCTTCGTCGCGGTGGGCGGGAGCGCCCGCGGGTACGGACCGTTCGCGGAGGCGGCGCGGAGCGGGCTCGAGCGCGTGGTGCTCGCGCAGGTGTTCGTCGCCCTGGGGTTCGTCCTCACGGTGGGGGCCTCGATGCTCGTCGAACGCCTCGAGACCGTCGTCGCGGTGCTCGGGTCGCGGCGACGCGCGCTCGCCGCGTCGTCGGCGTCGCTCCGGCGGGAGCGCGAGCACCTGCACGCGGTCCTCGACGCGATGGCCGAGGCGGTGGTGGTCTGCGACGGGCAAGGCGTTCCCGTCCTGCGCAACGCCGCGGCCGCGGCCCTCGCGCCGCACCTTCCCGCCTGCGCGGGCGGCGGCGCCCGGGCCTTGCGTCCCGACGGCACGACCCCGTTCCCGCCCGACGAGCTCCCCGCCTGCCTCGCGCTCCGCGGGATCCCCAGCGACCGCATTCGCGTCGTCGGGGCCACGACCGACGGGGCCGTGCGCCATCTCGAGGCGAACGCGCGACCCCTGCGCGCCGCGGACGGCACCGTGCGCGGCGCCGTCGTGGTGTTCAGCGACGTCACCGCGCCGGCGACCGCCGAGGCGGAGCGTCAGCGTCTCCTCGACGACCTCCAGCGGACGGTCGCCGAGGTGAAGGTCCTGCGGGGCATCCTTCCGATCTGTGGCTATTGCAAGCGCATTCGGGATGAACAAGGGGACTGGACCCGTCTGGAGACGTTCGTGACCGCGCGCTCGCAGGCCTCGTTCAGCCACGGCGTGTGTCCGGACTGCCTGCAGCGGGTGCTGTCGGGCTCGACGGGCCGACCGGCGGGATCGGCGTGACCTCGGGCCCCCGGTCGGGCTACCCTTGAAGAGCGAGGAGGAGACCGTTGCCGTTGCGCCGGCCCCAACCCTGGGAACTCTTCCTCCCCCTCGCGGGCGTGGCGGTCGCGGTGCTGGGCGCGTTGTTCGCGGTCCGGCAGGCCGATGCCTCGGCGATCGCCGGGTGGCGCCACACCCTCGAGCAGGAACGCGACGAACACCGCGTGCGCGTGGACGCCTGGCTCGACGCCGGTCGGATGACGGCGCGACTCGCCGCAGGCTACCCTACGGCGCGGTACGTGGCCGAGGGGCGGAGCGACGACCCGAGGCCCTTCCCCGCCACGGAAGGCGCGGTGCCGCACCTCGCCCGTCTGCTCGGCGACCTGTGCCGCGAGAGCGGCCTCGACGCCGCATTCCTCGTGTCGTCCGCGGGCGTCGTGTTGACGGCGACGGCCGGCGCGACGGCCGCGCCCGGTGATCTCGAAGCGGCGCGGCGGGCGATCGCGGGGGACGGCGGAGGCGTGACCACGCTCGAGCGGGAGGGCGCCGGGGCCGTCGCGCGGTTCGCGGCGCCCCTGCGCGCCGAGGCCGCCGGCGCGCCGGCTACCGCGGCGGTCGTGCTGCGCGAGGACGCGGCATCGCGGATGGGCGCCGCGCTTCACCGGCGCGCGGCGGTCGCGGGCGTCGTCGTCGAGAGCGTGCGCGTCGAGCGGACCCCCGAGGGGCTGCGTCCGATCTCGCCCGTCGGGCCCGACGGCGGCGCCGACGATCGGCGGCGCGGCGAGGTCCCGAAGGGCTGCCTGACGGGCGACGACGACGACCTCGACCACACGGAGTCCGGCACCGACGCCGCCGGGCGAGAGCTGATCGTCACGCACGGGAAGTTGCGCGGGGCGCCGTGGATCCTCGTCTGCTGGGTGCCGCGCTCCGACGTCGTGGCCCGAGGACGCGGGATCGTCCTGACCCTGGGGTTCGGGGTGGCCGCGGCGACGCTGGGCCTCGCGCTGGCGCTGCTCGGGATCCGGCAGCGACGGCTCGCGGAGCAGCGGGTCGCATCGCTCGCGACCGCGGGCCGCCTGAAGGACGCGCTCGACCGCGGCGACGACGTGGCCCTGTTCGTCCGCGAGGACGGCACGATCACCGAGGCGCACGGCGCGGTCCCGCGCGTGTACGGCCTCGAGCCGGCGGCGCTCGTGGGGCGCACCCTTGCGGACCTCGTCCCGCCCGCCCGCCGCACGACGGGCGGGGCCGTCCCGGCCACGGGCGTGCGGGTGGACGAGGCGGTGCATCGGCGCGCCGACGGGACGGAGGTCCCCGTCGAGGTCTCGCTCCAGCGGATCGAGGGGGGCGGGCCGGCCGCCGCCGCGCTGGTCCGGGTGCGCGACATCACCGAGCGCCGTCGCAACGACGACCGCCTGCACGCGCTCAACCGGCTGCTGCGGATGCGCTCCGGGCTCTCGCAGGCGCTGACGGCGGCCCCCGACCGAGCGGCGGTGTACGCGGCGACGTGCCGCATCGCGGCCGAACAGGGAGGCTTCCGCCTGGTCTGGATCGGCGAGCCCGCGCCCGACGGCCGGGTGGTCGCCGCGGCGGTCGCCGGGGACGCGCGCGATCACGTCGGCCGGATGACGTCGCGGTGGGCCGGCGCCGTGGACGGCCGGGGCCCCGCCGGTCGCGCGATCGCCGAGCGCCGGACCGTCGTCTGCGCGGAGATCGCGGCCGACCCGACCTGCGCGGGCTGGGTGGACGCCGCGCGCGCCGCCGGCGTGCGGTCCACGGTCGCGATCCCGGTCGGCGTCGCACCCGAGGGGACCGCGGTCGCGGCGCTCGTCCTGCACGCCGCCGAGCCGGACGCCTTCGACGCGGAGGTCCTGGACGTCGTCGAGTCGATCGCCGCGGGCGTCGTCGGCGCGCTCGACCGCATCGCGGCGCGCGCGTCCGAGCGCGAGGCGAACGAGCGGCTGCGCGCGAGCGAGGCCGCGCACCGGCTGCTGTTCGAGTCGAACCCGTCGCCGATGTGGGTCTTCGACCTGGAGACGCTCCGCATCCTCGAGGCGAACGAGGCGACGACCGCGGTCTACGGCTGGACGCGGGAGGAACTGCAGCAGCGGACCCTGCTCGACGTGCGGCCGGCGGAGGACGTCCCCAGGTTCCTCGAGTTCCTCCGCCGTCCGCGACAGGGGATCACGCCCCCCACCGAGTGGCGCCACGTCCGCAAGGACGGGACCGTGTTCCCCGTCCGGATCCTCCACAGCGACGTCGAGTTCCTCGGTCGCGCCGCTCGGCTGGTGCTCATCGAGGACCTCACGGAGCGTCGTCGCGCCGAGGAGGCCACGCGGACGCTGATCCGCGCCGTCGAGCAGAGCCCGGTATCGATCGTCGTCACGAACCGCGCGGGCGTCATCGAGTACGTCAACCCGCACTTCTGCCGCGCCTCGGGGTACGAGGCCCACGAAGCCCTCGGCGCGAACCCGCGCATCCTCAAGTCCGGCCGCACGCCGCCCGAGGTCTACGGCGACTTCTGGCGCACGGTCCTCGCGGGCCGCACCTGGCGCGGCGAGCTCGTCAACCGCCGCAAGGACGGCACGGAGTTCACCGAGCTCGCGACCATCGCGCCCGTCCACGACGCGTCGGGCGCGATCACGCACTTCGTCGCGGTGAAGGAGGACCTGACGGACCGCCGGGCCATGGAGGCCCGCGCCACGTCGGCGGAGGCCCGCTTCCTCCAGGCGCAGAAGCTCGAGGCCGTCGGCCAGCTCGCCGGCGGCGTCGCCCACGACTTCAACAACCTGCTGTGCGTGATCCTCGGTTACGGCCAGATGGTCGCGACGTCGCTCGGGCGCGGGCACCCCGAGGCGGGCAAGATCGAGCAGGTCATCGCCGCCGGCAAACGCGCCGAGTCGCTCACGCGGCAGCTCCTCGCGTTCAGCCGCCGCCAGGTGCTGCAGCCGCGCGTCGTCGACCTGCACGAGGTCGTGCGCGGCTTCGAGAAGATGCTGCGCCGCCTGATCGGCGAGGACGTCGAGCTCCGCACCCGGTTCGGCGCCGACGCGCCCGTGGTCCTGGTGGACCCCGGCCAGCTCGAGCAGGTCCTCCTCAACCTCACCGTCAACGCCCGCGACGCCATGCCCCACGGCGGCCACGTCACCATCGGCACGCGCTCGGTGGACGTCGTCGGCGGGCTCGAGATCGGCGGCGAGGTCGTCGAACCGGGGCCGTGGCTCGTGTTGTCGGTCGAGGACGACGGCACCGGCATGGATCGCGCGACGCTCGCGCGCATCTTCGAGCCCTTCTTCACGACGAAGCCGGCGGGGCAGGGCACCGGCCTCGGGCTCCCGACCGTGCACGGGATCGTCCGGCAGAGCGGTGGGCACGTCGCCGTCGAGAGCACGCCCGGGAAGGGCTCGTCGTTCTCCGTGTACCTGCCGCGGTTCGCGGGCCACGTCGAGGCCGCCGCCCCGCCCGAGGTCGACCTGGGCGCGTTCGCCGGGCACGAGACCGTGCTCGTCGTCGAGGACCAGGACGGCGTGCGCGAGCTGGTCCGGGCGTGGCTCGAGGGCCTCGGGTACGCCGTGATCGTCGCGACCGACGGGCTCGACGCCCTCGACGTCGCCGAGCGCCTCAAGCGCCCGGTGGACCTGCTCCTGACCGACGTGGTGATGCCGCGCCTCGGCGGCCGCGAGGTCGCGGAACGCCTGCTCGCGCGCTGGCCCGGGTTGCAGGTGGTCTACATGTCGGGGTACACGAGCGACGTGATCGCTCGGCAGGGCATCCTCGAGTCCGGCGTCCGGCTCCTCGAGAAGCCGCTCTCGCAGGCCGCGCTCGCGAAGATGGTCCGGCAGACGCTCGACGCGCGGCGCTGAGCGGGGTCTCGGGGGGCGGGCCCCGAGCACCGAGCGGCGGCGGCTTCTCCACGGCCCTCGAGGCGCAACGGGAGCGTCGCGACGACGGGACGGCGGCGCGCTTGCCCGGGGCTCGCGCGCGCCTCCCTCGCGACGGGCACCCTCTGGTTCGGCGCGTAGAATGGCGAACGGGGTCCCATGCCGTCCGCGACGTCGATCCCGCTCCTCGGTACGCGAGGCCCGGCGGCCGCCGCCCCCCTGCGGCGCCGCCCGCGCGGCGGGGCGCTGGCGATCGCCCTCGCGCTCGCGCCGGCGCTCGTGCCGGCGCTACGTGACGCTCGCAAAACGGGCCCGTCGTTCGGGGGCCCGGTCCGCGGCGCGTGGGCCGGTCCGCCCGCGACCGCCCCCGCCGCGGGCGACGCGTCGCGGTTGGTGGTCCTGCTCGCGGCCGACACCCTCGACGCCGACATCGGCGAGAGCGTGGCGACCGACCTGCGGCAGGTGCGGGCGACCCTCGAGGCGGGGGTGCCGGCCGCGCGCCTCGTCGTCGTCGAGCGGACGGGGGCGGACGTCGCCCCGGCGGCGCTGCGGGCGGCGATCGCCGCGCTCGACGTCCGGCCCGGCGACGCGTTGCTCTGCTACTGGGCGGGGCACGGCGCGTGGGCCGACGCCGGTGCGTACCTGCGGCCCCGCGGCGAGGTCCTCCCGCGCGCCGACCTCCGCGCGGCCCTCCTCGCGCGCGGCGCGGGCCTCACGGTCCTCCTGACCGACTGCTGCGGCACCTACGTCGGCGAGACGTTCCTGTTCGCGCCGCCGCGGATCGACCCCGACGTCTTCCGCGACCTCTTCTTCCGTGCCCGCGGCGTCGTGGACGTGACGGCGGCCTCCCGGGGCGAGGTGGCGGTGGGCGACCGCGCGCTCGGCGGCGTGTTCACGCAGGCGCTGGTGCGGGTGCTGACGGGCACGCCGCGCGAGACCCTCGACGCCGACCGCGACGGCGTCGTCGCGTGGGCCGAGGCGGTCGCGGCGCTGCGCACCGGTACCAAGGACACGCTCGCGATGCTGCACCCGCGCGGGCTCGTCGTCGCCGGACGGCCGGCGCGCGGCCAGACGCCGCACGTGTTCGGCGACCTCGCGGCGCCGGGCCCGCCGATCCCCGCGGCCCCGAAGCGGCTCGGCGTGCGGACCGAGGCGTCGAAGGACGGGGCGAAGGTCGTCGAGGTGCTCGCGGACACGCCGGCCGCGTGGATGGGGCTGCGGGCGGGCGAGCACGTCGTCGAGGTCCGCCTCCTCGGCGCCGACGGGGGCGACGACCCGAGGCCCGTGCGCGCGCCCGACGACCTCGTCGCCGCCCTGCGGGCCGCCGGCCCGCGCGGCCTGGTCGTGCTGGTGCTGCGGGACCCGGCGGTCCCGGATCCCGCGCGGCGCGACCGCGAGGTCCCGGTGAGACTGGGGCCGTGACCCCGCGCCGCGCCCTCCCCGTCGGCCTCGCGTTCGTGGCGGCGCTCGTCGCGGCGTCCGTGGCGGCGTGCGGCGGCGATCGGGCCCCGGGCCCGCCGCCCGACGTGGTGGCGCGCGGGGCCGGCGACGCGCCGCCGACGACCGGTCCCGGCGAACGCGTCCCCGACAGCGTGACGGTCCTGTACGCGACGGACCGTGCGCGGTTCGCGCCGGACGCCCTGTGGTACGCGCGGCGGTTCGTGCCGGCGGGGATCGCGCTCGTCGTCGGCGCGGGCCTCGCGGTCCGGATGCGCCGCATGCTGCGCGCGCGGTACGCCTGGCGGGCGAGGGCCGCCGGCTGGCTGACGGCCGCCGCGACCGTGGGGCTCGCCGCGCACGGCGGCCTCGAGGCCCTGCGCGCGGCGAAACGCTCGGCGCGGCTCGCGGTGCAGTACGGCGACGCGCGGCTCGACGTCGCGGGGCGGCCGGGCCTGCCGCTCGAGACCGGGCTGGCGCAGGTGACGATCCCGCCGCACCACGTCGTGGGCGAGGTGGAACGGCCGAGCGTGTGGCGCGGCGACCTGTTCGAGGACCCGCGGGAGCACATGGTCGTCCACGGGATCGAGCCGCGGGCGGAGGACGCGTGGTTCGCGACGCTGCGCGACGTCGTGGCCGGGAGCGACGCGGAGGACGCGTTCGTGTTCGTGCACGGCTACAACGTGACGTTCGAGGAGGCGCTGCTGCGGACGGCGCAGATCGCGTACGACCTGAAGTTCCGCGGCGCGCCGATCTGCTTCTCGTGGCCGTCGCAGGGCGGCGTCGCGGAGTACACGGTGGACGAGGCGAACGTGCGGTGGGCCACGCCGCACCTCGAGCGGTTCCTGCTGGCGCTGAAGGAGCGGTCGGGCGCCGCCCGCATCCACCTGATCGCGCACAGCATGGGCAACCGCGCGCTCACCGAGACGCTGCAGCGGTTGCGGACGACGCTGAAGCCGGGCGAGACGCTCTTCCACGAGATCGTGCTGGCCGCGCCCGACGTCGACGCCGACACCTTCCGCGACGACCTCGCCCCCGCCCTGCTCCCGACGGCGGCGCGGGTGACGTTGTACGCGTCGTCGCGCGACGCGGCCCTGCAGCTGTCGCGGAAGGTGCACGGCTACCCGCGCGCCGGCGAGGCCGGCGACGGGCTCGTCGTCGTGCCCGGGCTCGAGACGGTGGACGTGTCCGACGTGTCGGGCAGCCACTCCTACATCGGGAACAACGGGCGCGTGCTCGACGACCTCGGCGCGCTGCTGCTCCGCCGCGCGAAGCGGGCCGCGGGGCCCGGGCTCGTCGCCCAGGTGCTGCGCGGCCTGCCGTACTGGCGCCTCCAGGGGACCGCGCGGTGAGGCGCGGCGCCCGCCTCCTCGCGGGCGCGCTCCTCGCGTTGCTCGCGCCGCGGCCGGCGTGCGCCGCCGCGCCGCGCACGTTCGCCCTGCTCGTGGGCTGCACGACGTACCCCTTCCTCGCGCGCGCCCTCGACGCGGCGACCTACGACGCGCGGGTGCGGCTGCGGGGCCCGGAGGCCGACGTCGCGGCGTTCGCCGACGTGCTGACGACGACGCTCGCCGTCCCGCGCGCGCACGTGACCACGCTCGTCGGGTGGGACGACCGCGCGCCGCTCGAGAACCCCACGCGGGAGAACGTCCTGCGCGGGCTCCTGCGCCTCGCGCGGACGGTCGCGCCCGGCGACCGGGTCGTGTTCCTGTTCGCGGGGCACGGCAGCCGCGTCCCCGACGGGTCGGGCGACGAACCCGACGGGTTCGACGAGGTGTTGTTGCCCGCCGACGTGCGCACGTTCGAGCCCGAGGGGCGCCGCGTGCCCGGCGCGATCCTCGACGACGAGGTGGGCCAGCGCCTCCGCGCGATCCGCGACGCGGGCGCGACGGTGTGGGCGGTCTTCGACTGCTGCCACGCGGGGACCATGGCGCGGGGCGGCGACGGCCCGACCCGGGCGCGCGACCTGCCGGGCGCGTTGCTCGGGGTGCCGGCGCCCGCGACGCGGGGCGCGCCGGACGCCTCGCCCGGCGCGGCGGACGGCGACGACCTCCGTGGCATCGCGGCCACGTACGCCGTGGGCCCCGCGGCCCGCGCGGTGGAGATGCGGCTGCCGCGCGGGGCGCCCGACGCGCCGTGGCGGGGGCTCCTCTCGTTCGCGCTCGTCGAGGACCTGCGCCGGACCCGGGGCGCCGGCGACCTCGCGGCGCTCGACGTGCGCCTCGCCGCGGCCTACGACGCGGCGGGGTTCCACGGCGCGTCGCCGTTCACCGAGGGCGATCGCGGCCTCGCGCCGTCGGGCCCGGGCCGGGTCGT
>JAEUHO010000467.1 GCA_016795345.1 Planctomycetia bacterium
TCCCGGGCGGCGGCGGCCCGCGCCGCCGGCGTGGGGCTGTCGGGGAGCACCCCGCCGCGCGCGCCCGGCTTGGCGCCGGCCCCGCCCGCGCGCGCCGCGTAGACGGGGCCGAGGTCGACCGGCAGGTCGCGCGCGCGCCGCGCGCCCTGCGCGCGTTCGGCGAGCGCGAGCAACCACCGCGGCACCACGACGAACGCGGCCACGGTCACGCCGTAGAGCAGGAGCCACGCGCGCGCCGACCCGTGGAGCGGCGCGCGGCACGCCTCGACGTCCGCGAGGGAGGGCGCGCCGCGGCCCGTGAGCGCGCCCGCGGGGCCGAGGAGGGCGCGCACGAGCCCGTGGACCCCGTCGGCGTCGAGGAACGTGCTCTCCCACGTCACGTCGTACCGCCGCACGATCCCGCGGAAGACCATCCCCGCGACGATGCCGAGCGCGAGGGAGAGCGACCCGAGGTGGAACGCGAGCCGCGCCCGCGACGCGAGGAGCGGGGCCACCGTCCGGCGCCACGACGCGGCGAATCGCGTGGCGGCGGCCGACACGATCCCGGCCTCGCGGACCTTCTGTCGCGCCGCGGCGCGCGAGAACCGGCCCACGGTCCACTCGAGGACGCGCGCGGCCGCGCCCGCGAGGCGGCCGGGCGGCGCGTCGTCGGGCCCCGCGTCGTCGGGCACCGGGGGCGCGGCCGCCGGCCTCCGCCCGAGCGCGTACCCCGCGAACACGACGTACATCGCCAGGTTCCAGAGCAGGAGCGCGGCGAGGGCGAACAGCATCGGGAGCAGCTGGACGTGGGGCCCGGTGCCCAGCTCGTTGACCACGAGGCCCGTCCCGAGCCCGACCGCCATCACGACGGGTGCGAGCCCGCCGAGCACGCGGGTGTTGCCGAGGAGGCGGGGGAGGCCCGGCACCCGCTCGTCGAGCGCGGCGAACAACCGCCGGGCCCGCGCCTCGACGACCGCGGCGTCGCCCCGGCCCGCGGCCTCGACCCGTGCCGCCTCGGTCGCGGCGCGGCGGTCGTCGAGGGGGAGCACCTTCCCCTCGGGGTCGGCCTCCTCGAACGCCCGCACCAACAGCACCGTCTGGGCCGACGACTCGCGCATGCAGATCACCGTACTAGGCAGGATAGACTCACGCACGCATGGACCCGATCCCTCCCCGAGGCCGGACGTGAGGCTCGCCGGCGAACCCCGCCGCACCATCGAACCGGCGGCCGACGGCGCCGCCGTCGTCGTCCTGGACCAGACGCTCCTGCCGTTCGGCGTCGACTGGCGCCGCCTCGCGACGCTCGACGACGCCGCGGACGCGATCCGCACCATGGTCGTGCGCGGCGCGCCCCTGATCGGCGTCACCGCCGCGTACGGGGTCGCGCTGGCGATGCGCGCCGACCCGACCGACCGCGGGCTCGCGCACGCCGTGCGCGTCCTCGCGGCCACCCGCCCGACCGCGGTCAACCTGCGCTGGGCCCTCGACGAGGTCCGCCGCCGGCTCGAGCCGCTCGCCCCGTCGGCGCGGCGGGCCGCCGCCTGGGCCGCCGCCGCGGCGCTTGCGGACGACGACGTCGCGACGAACCTCGCGATCGGCCGGCACGGGCTCGCGGCCGTGCGGGAGGTCCACGAGCGCACGGGCCGTCGGGTGAACGTGCTCACGCACTGCAACGCCGGCTGGCTCGCGACGGTGGACGGCGGCACGGCGTTGGCGCCCGTGTACGCCGCGTTCGACGCGGGCGTGCCCGTCCACGTGTTCGTGGACGAGACGCGGCCGCGCAACCAG
>JAEUHO010000416.1 GCA_016795345.1 Planctomycetia bacterium
CCGGCAAGCGGAGCGAGAAGGCCCCGGAAGCGGGTTCTGTACCCGCTGAGGAGGCCTTCGAGTGAGCACGCCGGCCGCAGCGAGAGGATCGCCCGGCGCAGCAGAGGGGACGAGGACGGGCTCCCGCCCTCGCTCGGCGCGCCTCCCGCGGGCCGTCGCGACTCGCAGCCGTGTCGTCAGGGAAGAACCCCTCGCAAGCCAACCGCAGAGGCGGTAGACGCAACGTCAGCGGGGCGTGAGGATGCGCGGCCCCCTCGCCAGCCAACCGCAGAAGCGCAAGCAGTGAGGGACGCGGAACGCGGTGAGGAGGGGTTCCCCTCGCCAGCCAACCGCAGAGGCGGTCGACGGAAGGTGAGCGGGGCGTGAGAGTGCGCGGCCCCCACGCCAGCCAACCGCAGAGGCGCGTGGAGGAAGGGACGCTGGTCGAGGTGAGGGAAGGCCCCCTCGCGAGGCGGTTGCCGAGGTGAGAGGAGGGCGGGATGGGTGACGGGCCCCCCGGAGGGGGATCGGTCCGGCTTCGGAGGAGGGATGCCGACGCCGCCGCTACCATGCCCCGTTCGACCCCCGGGAGGCCTCCCGTCCGTGGAACGCCGCTTCGTCCTCGCCCTGACGCTGTCCATCGGCGTGATGTTCCTGTGGCCGATGCTGTTCCCCACGGCGAAGCCCCCGCCGAAGGACCCCCCGCCCGCCACCGCGGGCAACGTCCCCGCCGCCGCCGCCAACCCGGCCGCCGCCAACCCGGCCGGCGCCAACGGCCAGGCCAACCCGGCGAACGGCGCGGCGAACCCCGCCGCCGCCCCCGCGCCGGCGCGCACGCAGCAGGCCGACGCGAAGACCTTCGTGATGAAGCCCGCCAAGGGCGAGTTCCTCGAGGTCGAGGCCACGTCCCGCGGCGGCGCGCTCCGCCGCGTCACGCTGCGGAACGCGTACGAGTACGCCCCCGGCGACAGCCACGCGACCACCGGCCGCCAGCACCTCGACGTCATCCTGCCCGTGGACGACGACCTCCTCACGGGCGGCCTCGCGTTCGACGCGGCCGACGCCGAGGCCCTGCGCACCACCCACTGGACCGTCGACCGCCAGACCGACACCGAGGTCGAGTTCTCGTTCCTGACGAACGACGGCCTCCGCGTCCGCAAGACCATCACCGTCCCCACCGACGACGACCGGTTCGACCTGGCCGTCGCCGTCAGCCTCGAGCAGGTGGAGGGGACGCCGACGGCCGGCGCGACCCGGTCCCTGCGCCTCCTCGGCGCGGCCGGCCTCGTGAAGGAGCCGAGCAACCACGTCGCCATGTCGTCGCGCAGCGGCGTCACCGGCGTGCAGCCCGTCGCCTACGTCGTGGACGTGCACGACGAGCCGGAGTGGGCCGAGTGGTCCGTCCCGCGCGTCGAGCTCAACTCGGTCCGGCGCGAGACGCGGGCGTTCCGGCTCGCGGGCATCGCGAGCAGCTACTTCCTCGCCGCGGTCTACTCCGAGGGCGACAAGCGCACGGGCCCCCTCGTCGACGCCACCTGGGTGGACGGCGGCGACGCCCGGTACCGCGACACGAAGGCGGCGTTCGAGCGCCTGAACGCCGGCATGAAGGCCCGGGGCCGCGTCCCCGCCGAGGAGGGCGAGCTGGTCGTCCGCCTCGAGGAGGCCGCGACGGTCTTCCACCGCGCGTGGGTCGAGTTCCAGGCGCCCGTCGGCGCCGCCGGACAGGCCCCGGCCTCGACGTTCCGCGTCTACGCCGGCCCGCTGTCGCGCCGCGTGCTCGCCGCCGACCGCTACGACGCGCTCGAGGGGCTGATCGTCTTCCCCGCCGCCCCCGACTTCCTCGCGCGGTTCCTGCTCTTCATCTTCGACCTGTGGAAGGCGCTCACGAGCAGCGCGGGCCTCGCGATCATCCTCATGACGCTGACCGTCCGCGGCGGGCTCATGCCGCTCTCGATCCGCAACCAGCTCAGCATGCGCGCCTACGGCCGCAAGATGACGAAGCTGAAGCCGAAGCTCGAGGCCATCAAGACGCGGTACGGCAACAACCTCAAGAAGTACCGCGAGGAGCAGCAGAAGCTCATGCGCGAGCACAACGTGAAGCTGCCGCTCGGCTGCCTCATGATGCTGCTCCAGATCCCGATCTTCTTCGCGCTGTTCTCGTCGCTGCGCGCCGAGTACGAGATCCGGCACCAGGCCTTCGCGTGGATCCGCGACCTCTCGGGCCCGGACCGCCTCGTCGACTTCGGCCGCGACCTGATCTCGTTCCTGCCGTTCCCCCCCGGCGGCTTCCGCGGCATCAACCTGCTGCCGATCGTCTACATCGTGCTGACCATCTGGCAGCAGAAGCTGATGCCGCCGCCCCAGGACGAGCAGCAGGCGCAGCAGATGAAGATGGCGAAGTGGATGTCGATCATCTTCTCGGTGCTGCTCTACAACTACACGGGCGCCCTCGCGCTCTACATGTGCGTGTCGTCGCTGGTGGCCGTCGTCGAGAGCCGCATCGTCCGGGCCCGCGACCGCCACAACCTGATGGCCGCGGCCGCGGCCGACGCCACGGGCTGACCCGCCCCCGGGACGCGAGGCCCGGCCGCCCGCGAGGGCGGCCGGGCGCGGCCCCCGCGCCGCGATTCCGCGCAACCGCGCGCCGGCTCGCGCGAGGACCGAGGGTGAGCCCCTCCGAGTCCCTCGCCCAGCCGCTCTCGCTCCTGCCGACCGCGCCGGCCGGCGGCCCGTCGCCCGACGAGCCCGCGGCCGTGCGCGCGGTCGAGCACGGCCCCGACCGGCTCCCGTCGGCCGAGCTGATCGCGCTCGTCCTCGGCCGCGGGACCGGCCTCTCGCCCCGCGCGGTCGCGCGGGCCGAACGCCTCGTCACCACGTTCGGCGACGTCGCGCGCGTTGCCGTCGCGACCCCCGGCGAGCTCACGTTCCGCGGCCGCCTCTCGCCCGCCGAGGCGCTCCGCCTCGCGGCCGCGTTCGCCCTCGGCCGGCGCGGGCTCGAGCGGCCCTGGGCCCGCGGCACGCCCGTGCGCAGCGCCGCGGACGTGGTGGACCGCTACGTGGCCCGGATGCGCCACCTGCGGCACGAGCG
>JAEUHO010000426.1 GCA_016795345.1 Planctomycetia bacterium
CACGCGGTTCGCGCAGTGGGAGCACATCCTCGCCGCGTCCGGCGCGGTCGAGCGCCCGAAGGACGCGGCGACGCCGGCCCCGAAGTCCCCGACCGGCCCGAAGGCGCCGCCGCGCTGACGGCGTCGCGCCCCGCGGGGGGCCGCGTTCAGGCCGGCGGCCGGAGCGCGGCCTTCCACGCCTTGCCGGCCGCGCGGCCCTCGCCGATGTCGCGGAGTTTCTCGTGCGCGGTGAGGAGGGCGAGCGCGCCGCCCGCGACGTCGGCGGTCCCGTCGACGAGGCGCGCGGGGACGTCGTCGGCGCCGTTCGGCCGCACGAACGAGAGGCGGTGCCGCGTGCCCGCGACCGTCAGCTTCATGCCGCCGCCGAAGTAGAACCACGGGAAGGCGACGTCGGTCACGTCGGCGAGCGCCGCCTCGAACACGCGGCCCTCCGTCGTCGTGAACGCGAGCCGGCCGCCCGCGAGCTCCAGGACGCCGGGGCGGTTGCCGGTGAGGCCGACGAGCTGCCAGGCGGGGGTCCGGAGCGAGGCGTGCGCGCGGGGGTCCATGGCGCCATCCTCGCCTGGGCCGGGGCCCGGCGACCCGGGACGCGCGTCCCGGGCCCCGGCGCCGCCGGGCCCGGACGCCGAGGTATCTTCCGGCGCCCGAGGGAGCCCCCCCCTGACCGCGCCCGCCACGAACACGATCCGTCTCCACCGCGTGCTGAAGGCGCCGCCCGAGCGCGTCTACCGCGCGTTCCTCGACCCGAAGGCCATGGTCAAGTGGCTGCCGCCCCACGGCTTCACCGGCGAGGTCCACCACCTCGACGCGCGCGTCGGCGGCACGTACCGCATGTCGTTCACGAACTTCGCGGCGGGCCAGGCGCACTCGTTCGGCGGCACGTACCTCGAGCTGAAGCCGCACGAGAAGATCCGCTACAACGACCGCTTCGACGACCCGAACCTGCCGGGCGAGATGACCGCGACGATCACGTTCCGTCCCGTGGCGTGCGGCACCGAGCTGAACGTCGTGCAGGAGGGCGTGCCCGCGGTGATCCCGCCGGAGATGTGCTACCTCGGCTGGCAGGAGTCGCTCGCCATGCTGGCGGCGCTCGTCGAGCCCGAGATCCCGGGGTAGCCGCCCCCTCTCCGGGACGGCGAGGCCCGGCGGCCCGCGGGCCTCGCGGTCCCGTCGCCACCGGCCGCGTCCTGCCCAGGCCGATCCCCCGTGCGCTCCGTCGGGCTCGGCACGCGGTGGCACAATCCCGGCATGGCGAAGTGGATGCCCCGCGCCGTGGCCGTCGCCGTGGCCCTCCTCGTCGCGATGACGGTCGCGCAATGCGCACTCGCGCCGACGGGGTTCGGGACCTCGTGCGACGTCTACCGCGTGAGGGGCCGTCTCGTGGACGCGGCGACGGGGCAGCCGATCGCGGGGATGTGGGTGTGCCCGCGCCCGGAGGCGCCGGGGACGCGGCCGGACGCGAGCGCGTGGGCACCCGTCGTGCAGGAGATCGCTGCGAGCGACGACGCGCAGCGGGCCTACGAGGCGCTCCCGCCGTCGCAACGACCGGCGCCCCACCCGGACGGCGAGGCCCTCGGGTTCCGGTTCGGCGAGGTGGCGCGCACCGGGCCCGACGGCTCGTTCGAGGCGTGGATCGTCGTCAGGGGTTGCGACGCGGTCGGCGGGCTGTTCCCGGACCCTCCGCGCGCCTCGACGCCACCGCCGCTCCGCTCGTTGTGGGTGGCGCGAGCGGAACGGCTCGTCGCGACCGTGCCGATCGCCGGCTCGTGGCGGCGGACCTCGACTCCGGAGCGGCTCCGCGATCCGACCGAGTCGATGGACCTCGGCGACGTGCGGGTGACGCTCACCGCACCCGACGCGGACGGAGCGGCCGCGCCCGCGTCGCCGGCCGCCGGACCCCGCTGACCGCGCCGGTCACGCGCGGCGGACGGGCTCGACGTCGACCTGCGTGGTGACGGAGTTCGCGATGTAGCAGATCGCGTGCGCCTCGTGGTGCAGCGCGTCGAGCTCGTCGTCGGTCGGCGGGCGCGGCCCCGCGCAGCGCACGCGCGGGCGCAGCACGACGCGCGTGACGCCCTCGCGGCCCGCGGCGTTCTTCCCCATCGTGCCCACGGCGTCGTCGTCGTAGGCGTCGACGACGACCCCGCGTTGCGCGGCGAGCCAGAGGAACGACAGCATGTGACAGCTCGAGAGCGCGGCGACGAAGGCCTCCTCGGGGTCCACGCACCGCGCGTCGGAGTACGGCGCGGGGACCGCGTGGGGCGACGCCGACGCGGGCACGACCACGCCGCCGTCGAAGCGCCACTCGTGCCGGCGGCTGTACCGGCGGTCCACGAACGCCGCGCCGTCGCGCCGCCAGCCGACGCTGCACACGTGCTCGCCCATGGGGAGACCTCCCGACCCGCGGCGCCCGCCCGCGCCGGAGGGGAGAGCGTACCGACCCGTCGGGCGGCGTGTGTCCCGGGCCCCGTCGGCCCCACGGGACGCGAGGCCCGGTCGCCGTCGTGCCCGCGCGGCCGGCGCGCGGGGTTGCCCGGCCCGGTCGCCCCGCGGTACGGTGCGGGGCCGCACCGGCCGGGGAGCCCCCATGAAGCCCACGATCGTCGACCGCCCCGCGTTCCACCTCGTCGGGGTCCAGCGCACCTTCACCCCCGCGACCATGGCGATGATCCCCGGCGTGTGGGACCTGTTCGTGCCGCGGATCGAGGAGATCGAGAACGCGTGCGGCGACCTCACGTACGGCGTGTGCGAGGAGGCCGTCGACGGCAAGGGGACGTTCGCCTACACCGCCGCGATCGAGGTCGAGGACCTCTCGTGCGTGCCCGAGGGGATGGTGGGCTTCACCGTCCCCGCGGGCGCGTGGGCCGTCTTCACGCACCGCGGCCACATCTCGAAGATCGTCGAGACGTTCGACGCGATCGCGGGCGGCTGGCTCGCCGCGGCGAACCTCGCGCGCCGCGACGCGAAGGACCTCGAGGTGTACGACGAGTCCTGGGACCCCGCGACGGGCCTCGGCGACGTCGGCATCCACATCCCCGTCCACGCGCCGCGCTGACCCGTCGGCCCGCGACGGCCGCCGGGCCTCGCGGTCCCGGACCCTGGAGTGCCCATGCCCCGTCCGCTGCTCGCGGCTTCCCTCCTGTGCGTGCTCGTCGTCGCGCTCGCGGGACGTCCGGCGAAGGCCGCCGACGCGCCGCCCGACCTCACGGGCGCGTGGGCGTTCGCGGAGGACCTCACCGGCGGCGACGCGGCGAACCCGCCCGCGATGGGCCGCGCGTTCGAGGTCGTGCGCGACGGCGCGGCGACGGTGGTGCGGTGGACGCACCCCCACCCGCGGACGCACCGGTTCGCCGACGACGGCGCGGAGGAGGTGACGAAGGACGGCGCGACGACCTCGCGGCACCGCGGCCGGCTCGACGGCGCGACGCTGACGCTCGAGGCGACGGACGAGACGACGACCGCGACCGGGACGGTGACGACGGTGACCCGTCGCGTGCTCGTGCGCGACGGCGATGCGCTGCGGGTCGAGCTGACGGTGACCGCGCCGACGGCGCGCACGATCCGCTCGAGGTACGTCCGGCCCGAGGCGCTGCCGAAGCCGACGGCGGCGAAGGCCGACCTCGCGGCGGTCGCGTGGCTCGCGGGCACGTGGACGGGGACGCTCGGGCGCGCGTCGATCGAGGAGCGCTGGGGGCCGGCGACCGGCGGCGCGATGCTCGCGACCTCGAAGACGGTCGCGGGCGGGCGGATGGTCGAGTTCGAGTACCTGCGGATCGTGGAGCGCGACGGCGGCCTCGTCTACGTGGCGCAGCCGGGCGGGCGGCCGCCGACGGAGTTCGTCGCGACGGCGGTGGACGCGACCTCGGCGACGTTCGAGAACCCGTCCCACGACTTCCCGCAGCGCATCCGCTACGCCCTCGGGGCGGACGGCGTCCTGACGGCCGAGATCGGCGACCTCGCGGGGAAGCGTCGGATGGCGTTCACGTTCCGCAAGGCCGAGTGACGCGACCCGCGATCCTCGCCGACGCGAGGCCCGCCGGCCGACCGCGGCCGGCGACGCGGCGCGCCGGGAAACACGATCCACGCGGTCAGCGCGCCCGGTCCCGCGCATCCCCCCACGGGCTGGGCAGAGGCGGTCGCAACGGGGCCCCGCCGAGCGGCGCGGCGTCGGTCGGAGGCACTCCCCGCGGAGGCTGAGGCCGGAGCACCGAGGCGATCGCGATCCCGGCGACCACCTGCCAGATCGCCGCCGCGCCGAGGCTGAGGAACGGCGCCGCGACGAACGAGAGCAGGGTCGCGCCGAGGACCGCGCCGGCGATCGGGCCGAACGCCTCGGCGAAGCGGACCTCCGGCTCGACCAGCACCACGCCGGCGACCAGCACCGGCGCGCCGAGCAGCGCCGCGAGACCGAAGCACGCCCAGAGCACCCACCCCGTCCCGGGGGTCTCGGTCCCGATCCAGACCGCGAGCCACGGGGCGACGAAGACCGTCCCCCATGTGAGGCCCACGAGGACGCACCAGGCCGGGACGAGATGGGCCCGCCCCGGCCGGCGGATCGCGAGCGCCAGCCCGACGCACCCGGCGAAGGCGACGACCCCGGGCCACCGCTGCAGGACGAGGGGGCCCCGCAGCGTGTCCTCGTCGTCGGGCTTCGCCGCGAACCACGCCACGGCGGCGACCGCCGCGACGACGCCCGCGGCCGCCACCCAGCCCCGGCCGCAACGGATCGGCGCCGGCGCGGGTGCGCGCACCGCCGCGACCACGAACGCGGCCGTGGCCGCCGGCGCCACGCCGAACGCGAACGGCCCGACGCCGAAGTGGTCGAGGAGGACCGCGAGGACGTTCACGCCGGCAACGCCGACGAACCGCTCGAGGAACACCCGCCCGACGGGGCCCGGCGTCACCACCTGGATCAACGCCACCCCGAACAGGCTCGCGACCGTCAACGCCATCCACCCGGGCGACATCGACGCGGTCAGCGCGGTCGTCCACAACCGGGGCAACACGAGGCCCGCCACGAGGCCGAACAGCGCGACGCCGACGGCCCGGGCCCGCCCGACCTCGGACACGATCCCGACGGCCGTCGCGACCGAGGCGACCGCGAACCCCACGCTCGGCGTCCACCACCTCGCGCCGTGCAGCCGAGGATCGCCGAGACGTCCGATGCGTCGCGCGAGGTCGAGGAGGGCGGGGTCGCCCATCGCGGCCGACCACTGCGGACGCAGGGACGCGTCGATGCCGAGCACCACGACGACGACGCCCAGGACGTCGAGGGCCGTCCGGCGCCCGGGGCCGGCGGCCGGCTCGACGAGGGGCCCGACGTCGTGCGGGGTGCCCATGACCGCGGTCAGGCGACGCCGTAGCGTTCGCGGAGGACCGCGAGGTGGTGGAGCGTGTGGCCCGCCGCGATCCAGGCCAGCGCGCGCACGCTGATGGTGTGGTCGTTGGCCACGCCCCGGCGGAGCAGCGCGTCGTCGTGGAGCCCGCGGAAGAGCGAGAGGGTCGCCGCGCGGACCGTGTCCCACTCCGCGACGAGGTCCGCGAGCGGGCGGCGGTCGAAGTTCCCGGCCGGGACCCACGCGTCCTCGTCGAACCCCGGGAGCGCCGTCGCGTCGTGCCGCGCGAACCGCAGCGCGCGGTAGCCGTAGACCCGCTCGGCATCGGCGAGGTGGCCCACGATCTCCTTCACGCTCCACTTGCCGGGCGCGTAGCGGAAGAGCGCGCGCGCCTCGGGCAGCGCGGCCAGCGCCCGCACCTCCGCACGCTGCGCCTCGAGGACGGCCAGCGCGTCGTCCCCGGGCACGCGCGCGATGTACCGCCCGGTGTCCTCGCCGTGCTCCCCCTCGCGGGGACGTGTGACCGCGACGCCCATCGACACCTCCGGCGCCCCGCGCGAGGGCGAGTCGGCCAGTCTACCGACCTGCCGGCCGCCGGGCCTCGCGGTCCCGGAAGCCCGTCCGCCGCCCCGTCGGTGCCGCGCCTACTGGATCGGCGCGGTCAGCCGCGCGGCGCGCATGGCGAAGCGGAACCACAACGGCTTGCGCGCGAACGACGTGGGGTCGATGGGGTCGGCGCGCGCGAAGTCGGCCTCGAGCATCGCGGCCACGCGGTGGCAGAACTCGGCGTCGTGCACGACCGCGCTGATCTCGAAGTTGAGGAGGAAGGAGCGGTTGTCGAAGTTGTGGGTGCCGATGGTCGCCAACGCGTCGTCCACGAGGAGCACCTTCTGGTGCATGAAGCCCTCGCGGAAGGCGAGGAACTTGATCCCCATGCCCGCGAGGTCCTCCATGTAGAAGTACGACGCGTAGCGGACGAGCTCCTTGTCGTTGTTGGCGGGCACGAGGACCCGGACGTCGACGCCGCGGAGGGCCGCGAGCCGGAGCGCGCTGATCAGCGCCGGCTCGGGGATGAAGTAGGGCGTGGCGAGCCAGACGCGCTTGCGCGCGGCGTTGAGCTGGTGCGTGTAGACGAGTTTGGCGATCTCGATCCGGTCGGCGGGCCCGGTGGCGAAGATCAGCGCCTGGCGGTCGGCTGTGCGCGCGACCTCGGAGCTCCAGTCGAGCTCCAGGAGGTCGCCGGTGGCCCAGCACCAGTCGAGGAGGAAGGCCGCCTGCGCGCCGAGCACGGCCGGCCCGGCGATGCGCACGTGCGTGTCGCGCCACGGGCCGATGGACCGGGAGAGGCCGAGGTACTCGTCGCCGACGTTGTGCCCGCCGACCCACGTCTCGAGCCCGTCCACCACGACGATCTTCCGGTGGTTGCGGAAGTTGAGCTGGAAGAAGTTGCTCCAGCCGCGGCGGGTGCCGAAGGGCCACGCCTGGACACCGGCGGCGCGCAGGTCGTGGAGGTAGGCCCGCGGCAGCCCCTTGCTGCCGATCTCGTCGTAGAGGAAGTGGACCTTCACGCCCCGGGCCGCGGCGGCGATCATGCGGTCCTTGAGGCGGCGGCCGAGGCCGTCGTCGCGGACGATGAAGAACTCGACGAGGACGTAGAGCCTCGCGCGGTCGATCCCCGCGGCGATGTCGGCGAACGTCGCCTCGCCGTCGACGAGGAGGTCCACGTCGTTGCCCTGGGTGAGCGGCCACGCGGCGAGGGCCTTGAGCGCCTCGTAGTCCGGGATGCGTCGCTCGACGTGCACCGCGTGGGCCGCGGCGTCGGCCCGCGCCTGGCGGACGAGCTCGTCCACGCGGTCGCGACGGTCGGCCCAGCGCTCGTAGTAGCCGGCAAACCGGCGGCGGCCGAACACCCACCACAGGGGGACCGTGACGTACGGCAGCGTGACGAGGGCGACGGCCCACGCGATCGCGCCCTGCGCGGTGCGGGTGTGGAGCACCGCCGAGATCGCCGACACGATGCCCAGGACGTGGAACGCGGCGGCGAGGACGGCCCAGACCATGCGCGGCGGCTCCCGGACGCGGTCCCGAGAGCGTAGCCGCCGCGCGCCACGACCCCAACCGGCCGCCGTCGGGCCGGAGCGGAGTCCCGTCGATCGGGCGTGGTCAGCGAGCGCGTTCGTCGACCGGCAGCGGCAGGTCGACCGCGACGCGGCCCGCCGACGGGACGACCTCCCGCTCCTGCGTCGGATACGACGGCGCCGTCGGCGCGAAGCGACCCGCGAAGATCCGGTATCGCTCGGCGGCGAGCAGCATCGCGCGCGCCGACCCGTCGGCGCCGGTCTCGAACGAGCCGACGTGGATCCACCGGCCGTCGCGCCATCCGAGCGCGCTCCCACGCGCGTTCGGCAGGGGCGCCGAGGTCGCGGCGTCCGTCACGCGCACGGAGAGCTCGACGGTCGGCGTCTCGGCGCCGTCGCCGCGCAGGCGCGGGAGCGCGAAGTCGACGACCGCCTCCGCCCCGCGTTCGAGGTCCACATCGACCTGCGCCGACGAGAACGGGCTGCCCGCGTCCGCGGTCCGGTCCGGCCGCGCCCCCCCGCTGACGATCACCCGGTGGAGCCCCGCGGCGAGCCCCGCGACGTCGTACCGTCCGTCGGCGTCGGTGACCACGGTCGCCACCCGTCCTCGCTCCGGCCGCGCGAGGTCAATCACGCTCACGGGTCGACCGCCGACGGGGGCGCCGCCCCTGGCCTCGACGACGCGTCCCCGCAGCGTCGCGCCGACGCCGGGCACGGCGAACTCGACGACGGGCCGCGCGGTCATCGGGACGTTCACGCGGACCTCGGTGGTCGCCGTGCCGTCGACGAGACGACACGATCCGTACGGCCCCGGGAACAGCGAGGCCGTGGCCCGTCCGTCCGCGTCGGTCACCAGGTCGAGCCCGGCGACACGGGACGGCTCGTCCTCGCGCGGAGGCAGCGTCATCGCCCACCCGCCACCGGTGAGACGGACCCGCACGCCGGGACGTGGTGCGCCCCCGTCGTCGCGGACGACGAACGTCACCGGGACGCGCGCGGGCACCGGCACCTCGACCCGAGTCGCCTCGCCCGCGCGGAGCACGACCGGCCGGCTCCACGGTGCGTACACCGACCACGGGATCACACGGCCGGCGTCGCGCCAGGACGCGCCCGGCACCACCCGCACCGCCCCCGCGGGCAATGCGCGCACGGTCGCGACCCCGGCACCGTCGGCCCGCGCGGTCCACACGGTCCGTGCCTCCTCCGAGATCACCGAGAACGGGGTGCCGGGCGCGGGCTCGCCGCCCGGCCCGACGCCGACGATCTCGAGCCGGGCCTCCGGGGCCATCGACAGCTCGACCGCGGGCTCGGGTGCGTCCACGTTCACGCCCGTGCGCGCGAAACCCTCCGCTTCCGCCACGAGGCGGTAGCGCCCGGGCGGGAGACCCGCGACCGCGAAGGCCCCGTCGGGGCCGGACGCGACCGAGGCCAGCGCGGCGCGCACGTCGTCGAACGCGTCGGCCTCGGGGCCGCTCGCCAGCACGTGGACGACGGCACCCGTGGGCCCCGTCACGCGCCCCGCGATCACGGGCGCGGCCGCGCCGCGCGTCAACGACAGCCGCAGGTGCGGCGGCGGCGCCGTCGGGACGCGCACGTCGTGGGTCACCGGCGTGTAGCCCGGCGCGAACACGTGCAGCCTCGCGGCGATCGACGTCGGGGCCGCATCGCCCAGGTCGAGCCACCCGAGGATCAGCCGGCCGGGGCGCGTGGTGACGCCGACCATCGCGACGACCGGCCGCAGCACCGCAAGGACCCGCCCGTCGTCGAGCGCGACGAGCACCGCGCGTGCGTCGCCGAGCGGCGCCCCGGACGCCGCGTCGATCACGTCCACCACCCACGAGGTTCGGGACAACCGCACCTCGATGCGATCCGAGCCCGGGACCACATCCACGAATCGGTGCGCGTACCCGAACGCACTGACGGCTACGGCCGTCGTATCGGCGGGGAGGTGCTCGAAGCGGAACACCCCGTCCGCGTCCGTGAACGTCCGCATCGGCACCGACCGTCCCGCGACGAACGGCCGCGCGTAGCTCACGTTCGCCCCCGCGATCGGCGCGCCCTCGTCGTCCCGCACCGTCCCTTCGAGCGTCCGCCCCGCCGTGACGACGATCCGGAGGTCGTGCGGTGATCGCTCGTTCCCCATCGCGTGCTCGACCACCCCGAACCCCCGCTTGGTGAACACGAGCGCCAGGAGCCCGTCCGGCGCGCCCCGCACCGTGAACCGCCCCGCGTCGTCCGTGACCGCGAGCGCGACGCCG
The DNA here is from genome assembly GCA_016795345.1 of Planctomycetia bacterium. GTDB lineage: Bacteria > Planctomycetota > PLA2 > PLA2 > JAEUHO01 > JAEUHO01. The sequence continues at coordinate 9,673 of JAEUHO010000426.1, forward strand.
CCGGGCGGCACCTCGAATGCAAGGTCGCGCCGGAGGTCGTCGTCGAGCCCGTCCGCGTCGCGCCCGACGAGTCGCCGGACCCGAGGGCGCACCTCGACGCCGGCGACGGGTCGCCCCTGTTCGTCCACGACGATCCCGTCCGCCAACGGCTCGGCCTCGCTCGAAACAGGCGCCCGGTCCCCTCCCCGGGACGCGAGGCCCGGCCCGACCGGCGCCAACGGCGGCGCGGCTGCGGTGGCCGCCTCGCTCGGCACGGCGGCGACCGGCGTGGGACGGGCGCCGTGGATCGAGTCGTCGGCCCGCTCACGGGCGACGAGCCACACGCCACCGCCGAGCACGATCAGGGCGGTCGCGGCCACGACCAGGGCCTTCGCCACGCCCCCGCCTGTCACCGCTGCGACGACGTCGGCGGTGGCCCCGTCACCGAGCAGCGGCCCCAACGCGCCCGCCCACGCATCGCGACGACCCTCGTGGTGTGCGTCGAGGTCCTCGCGAAGGCGGACCAGGGCCCGCTGGAGACGAGACCGAACGGTGTCGATCGGGACGTCCATCAACGCCGCGATCTCCGCCACCGACTTCCCCGCGTAGTAACGCCAGAGCACGACGGTGCGATACGGACCGTCCAGCCGCGCGACGGCTTCGACCAGGCTGCGCCGCGCCTCCTCGCGGACGAGCAATTCGGTCACGTCGGGAAGCGCCTCCGCGTGCGCCGCGACTCGCTCCCGCCGCGCTCGCCGGCCGTCGGATCGGAGCCGATCGAGCGCCAGGCGGCGCGCGATCGTCGCCAGCCAGGCGCGGAGGGATCCGGCGCGGCGAGGCTGTCGATCCTGCGCGATGACGAACGTGTCCTGAAGCACATCCTCGACGTCGCGATCCCGTCCGAGCACGCCGCGCGCGACCGCGCGGACGAATGCCGCGTGGGCGTGCGCGGCATTGGGGAGGTCGGGTGCCGGGTTCGGCATGGCTGCAACATAGACGCCGCCGCGGTGCCTCGCGGATGCACCGGGACGTGCGAGGACACGTGCACCGGGGGGGCCACCGCCGAACGGCCACGGGAACCGGCTCGAGGCCGTCATGGCAGGCCGACGGGCGGAAGCCGAGATCGACGCCCGCGTCAGGCAGAGCGCGCGGGTGGGCCTGACGTGGCGCTGACGGCGGCCGGGCCTCGCGGTCAGGCGAGCGGGTCGCCGCGCCAGCGGGCCCAGAGACGGGCGAGCGGGCCGCGGGCCGCGCGCACCGGCGCCGAGCGGAGCCACGCCGCCGCGTCGAGGTGCTGGTCGTACAGCAGGCGCTCGCGGAGGTGCGGCCGCTCCTCGAAGAGCCACGCCCAGCCGCCAAGCAGCGCGTCGAGGAAGCCGGGCGAGGCCTCGGTGAGCGTCGCGCCGGCGAGGTCGACGCCGCCGAGCGTCTTGCGGAGCGACCGCGCGTCGTAGCGGCGGTGCATCGCGCGCATCTCGGCGCGCAGGACGCGGTCGTCGGCCCGCGTGCGCCGCGAGCCCACCGGCCGGTCGTGGCGCACCGTGACGTCGTCCATGACGTAGAGGCCGCGGTAGTCGAGCAGACGCCCCCACGCGTCGTCGAGGCCCCAGCCGTGGCCGGTCGGGCCCGCGGAGAACGTCGGGAGCAGCGCCTCGAGCACGTCGCGACGGAAACACGGCGCCATGATCTCGACGAACGTCGTCGCGCGGGCGCGGAAGGCGCGGTTGCGCAGCGTCGTCACGTGGGAGAACTGCGCGTCCTCGGCGAGCGCGGGCGCCGCGAGCGCGGCGTCGTGCGCGACGCAGGCGGCGAGGAAGCGGTCGATCGTCGCGGCGTCGGCGCCGAGGTCGTCGTCGGGGAGCCAGACGTGGTCGTAGGCACGCCAGGCCCGTTCGTCGGCGAGGAGGCGCGCGAGCCCCGCCCACTTCCCGCCCGGCAGCGTGCGCGCGAGCGAGGGGAGGTCGTCGGCCGCGGGCGCGTCGGCGTAGGGGCAGCGCCAGAGGTCGAAGGTGCGGGGCGCGTCGCCCGCGACCCACGTGGGGTGGAGCGAGGCGGGCCCGCAGCGCACGACGACGAGGTGGCGCCTCATGTCGCGGCGCCCTCGGCCGGCGGCGCGTCGCCCGCGAGCCACGCCTCGGCGCTCCCGATGGACTGCGCGACCACCTGGTCCATGTTGAGGTACCGGTAGGTGCCGCAGCGGCCCACGAAGCGCACCTTCGGCTCGCCCGCGGCGAGCGCGCGGTAGCGGGCGTACAGCGCGGCGTTGCGGCCGTCGCCGTCGGGGACGGGGTAGTAGCGCTCGCCCCCGTTGTCGCGCGCGTCGCAGGGCTCCTCGGTCGTGACGGTGCGCGATCCCGTCGCGCGGACGACGTGGGCGGGCAGCCGCGCCCAGTCCGAGAGGCGGGTGTGCGGCGAGGCGTCGGCGAGGTTCACCTGCGCCGTCGGGCCGACGACCTCGTCCGACGGGACGGCGGCGTGGTGGAAGCGGATCGAGCGGTACGGGAGCGGGCCGTACACCTCGCCGAAGTACGCGTCGATGGAGAGGCTCGCGAAGCAGACGTCGTGGCCCGCGAGCATCGAGCGGTCGAACGCGACGCCGGTCGAGACGCGGACGAGCGGGTGGTCGAGCATGCGGGCCACGAGGTCGGTGTAGCCGTCGCGCGGCAGCGCCTGGAAGCGGTCGTCGGGGAAGTAGCGGTCCTCGTCGTCGTGGCGCACGGGGATCCGGCGGACCACGGCGGCGTCGAGGGCCTCGAGCTCGACGCCCCACATCTTCCGCGAGTAGGGCCGGTAGAGGAGGTCGGCGAGGCGGACGCCGACGCGCGCGTTCAGCCACTCGGCCGCGTTGCGGGGCGAAAGGTTCGGGACGACCACCGTCGCGAGGAACGCCCGCGCGGCCTCCGCGTCGGGGAGGTCCACGTCGAAGACGCGCGCGACGGTCGTGCGGTTGACGGGCAACGGCACGAAGCCGCGGCCGTCGGGCCGGCGCACCGTCACGCGGTGCTCGTACGGCACGAACGCCGCGAACCGCCGCAGGAAGTCCATGACCCGTGGGCTGTTCGTGTGGAAGAGGTGCGGCCCGTAGGCGTGGCGGCGCACGCCGGTCGCGTCGACCTCGTCGAACACGTTCCCCGCGACGTGGGGCCGGCGCTCGACCACCTCGACGCGCACGCCGCGGTCGGCGAGCACGCGGGCGTGCGTCGCGCCGGCGAGGCCGGCGCCGACCACGAGCGCGGAGCGGGACGGGGGCATCGCGCGTCGTCCCGTTCAGAGGTTCGGGCCGGGGCGCAGCGTCACGCGCGGCCGGCGGCGACGCTTCGGGAACCAGCGACGCAGCCGGAACCACCGCTTGACCGGCAGCGGGGGCCAGCCCCAGGTGGCGCCGTCATCGAGGGCCTGCGCGCGGTCGTGGGCGCCGGCCACCGCGTCGAGGAGCGGGACGAGCGCGGGCCGCGCGCGGAGCAGGGCCTCGTAGGCCGCGAGCACGTCCGTCGTGTCGAGGAGCTCCCGCTGGGAGTAGAAGGCGAAGTGCGCCGCGACTGTGTCGGTCACGAAGCAGTTGCGCCGCCGCAGCCGCGTCGCCATCGTCGCGCTCAGCTCCTCCTCCTCGTCGGTCCCGACGACGCCGCCGGCGAGCGCCATGTCGCGGCCGAACCACGAGATGCAGTTGATCGAGAAGCGGTTGAGCGCGATCTCGACCGGGCCGCAGTGGAGCCGCGCCGCCTCGCCCCGGCGGAACAGGTCGAGCCCGAGGCGGTGCAGGGCCAGCGCGAAGTCGGGGTCGCGCCAGCCGACCTTGCAGAGGCAGGTCGTGGTGACCGGGCGCGACGCCACGATCTTCCCGAACGCCTGGAGGATGTTCGAGCAGACCGCGTTGTTGAGCACCAGCGGGCTGACCATGAAGTACGCGGGGTTCGCCACGCGGAAGGCGAGGAGCGTCTCGAAGAAGCCGGGCTCGAGCCACACGACGTCGTCGTCGAGGCGCACGTAGACGGTGTCGTCGTCCATGGCGAGCCGGCTGAACGCCCCGATGGCCTCGACCGACGGCTTCGCGCCCTCTGGGTGCGGCACGAGGCGCACCCGCGGGTCGAGCCGGGCGACCTCGTCGAAGAACGCGAGGTCCGCCGGCACGGCGGTGTTCACCCAGAGGTCGTAGCGGTCCACGAGGCCCGACGCGAGCACCTGCGGCACGAGGAGCCGCAGGTAGCGCCGCCGCCCCGCCGGGGTCACGCACACGACCTTGTGGGTTCCGAACACGCGTCGCTCCTCGGGGCACCCGCCCGACCGGGGAGGCAGGGTACCCGCGCCCGCGGCCGGGCGGGCCTCGCGTCCCGCACCCCCCGACCGCGCCCGTCAGCGGGGCGGGACGGGCTCGTGGAACAGCTCGATCTCGTTCCCCTCGGGGTCGACGATCCGGGTCGTCGCGTACGCGTCGTCGCCCTCGACCGGCGGCACGGCGACCCCGCGCGCCCGCAGCCGATCGACCCACCCGTCGAGGTCGGCCCTCGACGCGAGGCGGCAGCCGATGTGGAGGTCGCCCGACGGGAACGGGTCGCCGCGGGAGAACACCAGCAACGTCCCGGCGCTCCAGAGGAACGGCCCGCGGCGCTGGAACCCGAGCACGGCCTCGTACCAGCGCCCGAGCGCCTCCGGGTCGCGTGCGCGCAGGTTGACGTGGTTGACGGCGAGCGGCGGGAGCGCGTCCACGCCCCCTTCCTACGCGACCCCGTCCGACGGCGCCAGCGTCGGGCCCCCGCGGCGCGCGGCGGCGAGGGCCGGGGGGGCGCCCGTCGACGGGCCCCGTCCGGCGCGTCGGGACGCGGGCCCCGACGGGTAGAGTCGGGCGGTCCCGGGCGGCCGTCCCCGCCCGCGACGAGGCGGACCATGAAGCCCACGCACGCGATGCACGACCTCGGCCAGAGCCTCTGGCTCGACAACATCACCCGCGACCTGCTCGACGACGGCACGCTGCGCCGCTACGTGGACGAGTGGTCGGTGACGGGCCTCACGTCGAACCCGACGATCTTCGAGCAGGCGCTCAAGAACAGCCGCGCGTACGACGCGTCCATCGCGACCCGCGTCGCCCGCGGCGAGCGCGGCGAGGCGCTCTTCTTCGCCCTCGCGATCGAGGACCTCGCGCGCGCGGCGGACGTGTTCGCGCCGGTCCACCAGCGCACGGCGGGCGTCGACGGCTACGTCTCGCTCGAGGTCTCGCCCCTGCTCGCGTACGACACGAAGGCGACGATCGACGCGGCCCGCGCGCTCCACGCGCAGGCGGGCCGGCGCAACCTCATGATCAAGATCCCGGGCACGCGCGAGGGGCTCCCGGCGATCGAGGAGGCGATCTTCGCGGGCGTCCCGGTCAACGTGACGCTCCTCTTCTCGCGCGAGCACTACCTCGCGGCCGCCGAGGCGTGGCTGCGCGGCGTCGAGCGCCGCATCGCCGCGGGCCAGAACCCCGACGTGGCGTCGGTGGCGTCGGTGTTCGTGAGCCGCTGGGACGGCGCGGTGGCGGCGCAGGTGCCGCCGGAGCTCAAGAACCGCCTCGGCATCGCCGTCGCGAAGCGGACGTTCGCCGCGGCGTGCGCGCTCTTCGCGTCGCCGCGCTGGCAGCGCGCGTTCAACGCCGGCGCCCGGCCGCAACGCGTCCTGTGGGCCAGCACGGGCACCAAGGACCCCGCCGCGTCGGACGTCCTCTACGTCGAGGCGCTGGCCGCGCCGCTGACGGTCGACACCGTGCCCGAGGCGACGCTCAAGGCATTCGCGGACCACGGGAAGGTGGACGCGCCGCTGCCGCGGGACGGCGGCGACGCCGAGGCGGTCCTCGCGCGGTTCGCGGCGGCGGGCGTCGACGTCGCGGCGCTCGCGACGAAGCTCCAGGACGACGGCGCGAAGGCGTTCGTGAAGTCGTGGAACGAGCTGATCGCCCGGCTCGCCACGAAGGTGGGCGCGGTCACCGGCGTCGCCTGACGCGAGGCCCGGCCGGCCCCAGACCCCGGAGGCTCCCATGGCCGTCCCCCCGCTGCGCGCCCGGCCCGCGTTCGCCGCGCTCGCCGCCCACCACGCGGCGGCCGGCGGCCGCACGCTCCGCGAGCTGTTCGCGGCCGACCCGGGCCGCGGTGAGCGCCTGACGGCGGAGGGCGCGGGCGTCTTCCTCGACTACGCGAAGCAGCGCGTCACCGACGAGACGATGGCCCTGCTGCTGCGGCTCGCGGACGAGAGCGGCCTCGCCGCCCGGACCGCGGCGATGTTCGCGGGCGAGCGCATCAACACGACGGAGGGCCGCGCGGTCCTCCACGTGGCGCTGCGCGCGCCGCGCGGCGCGCGGATCGTCGTGGACGGCGAGGACGTCGTGCCGAAGGTGCACGAGGTGCTCGACCGCATGGCCGCGTTCGCCGACCGCGTGCGCGACGGCGCGTGGGCGGGGCACACGGGGAAGCGGATCCGCGCCGTCGTCAACGTCGGGATCGGCGGGAGCGACCTCGGGCCGGTGATGGCCCACCGCGCGCTGCGCCCCTGGGCCGACCCGTCGCTCGTGTTCCGCTTCGTCTCGAACGTGGACGCGACGGACCTCGTCGAGGCGACCCGCGGCCTCGACCCGGCCGAGACGCTGTTCGTCGTCGCGTCGAAGACCTTCACGACGCAGGAGACCATGACGAACGCGGAGAGCGCGCGCGCCTGGCTGCTGCGCGGCCTCGGCGGCGACGCCCGCGCGGTGGCGCGCCACTTCGTCGCCGTCTCGACCGACGCGGCGCGCGTCAAGGCGTTCGGCATCGACCCCGCGAACATGTTCGGCTTCTGGGACTGGGTCGGCGGCCGCTACTCCATGGACTCGGCCATCGGCCTCTCGACGATGATCGCCGTGGGCCCGGCGCGCTTCCGCGAGCTGCTCGCGGGCTTCCACGCCATGGACGAGCACTTCCGCACCGCGCCGCCCGCGCGCAACCTGCCGGTGCTGAAGGCGCTGCTGTCGGTCTGGAACGTGAACTTCCTCGGGGCGACCTCGACGGCGGTCCTGCCGTACGACCAGTACCTCGAGCGGTTCCCCGCCTACCTGCAGCAGCTCGCGATGGAGAGCAACGGCAAACGCGTCCGGCTCGACGGCACCGCCGTCGACCACGACACCTGCCCCGTGTGGTGGGGCGAGCCCGGCACGAACGGCCAGCACTCCTTCTACCAGCTGCTCCACCAGGGCACGCGCGTCGTGCCCGTGGACTTCCTCGCGTGCGAACGGCCGGTCCACGACGTCGGCCGCCACCACGCGATGCTCCTCGCGAACGTCGTCGCGCAGGGCGAGGCCCTCGCGTTCGGGCGCACGGCGGCCGAGGTCCGCGCCGAGGGCACGCCCGAGGCCCTCGTCCCCCACCGCGTGTTCGAGGGCAACCGCCCGTCGAGCACGCTCCTCCTCGAGCGCCTCTCGCCCCACGCCCTCGGCGCGCTCGTCGCGCTCTACGAGCACCAGGTGTTCGTCGAGGGCACGCTGTGGGGCGTCAACTCGTTCGACCAATGGGGCGTCGAGCTCGGCAAGGTGCTCGCGTCGCGCGTCCTCGCGGAGCTCGAGGCCGACGCGCCGCCGGCCCCCGCCCACGACGGCTCGACGAACGCGCTGATCCGCCGGCTGCGCCGCGCGCGCGGCGCGCGCTGACCGCGGTCACGCCGGCCGGGAGCGGCGGGTCCGCGGTCGCGCGGCGGGCCGGGCCTCGCCGTCCCAGAGCCTCGCGCCGCCCTCGATCGCCGCGTCCTCGGGGGCCCGCGTCGCGCCCGCGGGGAGCGTCCGCAGCCCGCGCGTCGCGCCGCCGCCGAGCACCACGTCGCGCACCTGCAGCGCCGCCCGCAGCCGGGCCACGACGTCCGCGACGTCGGCCCGCCATCGCGCGGCGCCCTGCCGCACGCGCCCGCGGTGCCCGACGCAGTCCTCGAACGTGTACCGGCCGCGATACGGCAGGTGCCCGAGTTCCATCGGCACGAGCACGCCGTCCACCACGAGCGTCGAGCCGAGGCCGGTCCCGAGGCCGAGGAAGAGCATCGTCCCGCCGCGGTACGCGCCGAGCGCCTGCATCGCGGCGTCGTTGACGATCCGCACGGGCCGGTCGAACGCCTTCTCGAAGTCGAAGCCGACCCAGCCCGGGCCGAGGTTCACGGGCTCCTTCGCGATCCGCCCGTCGACCACGGGGCCGGGATAGCCGAGCGCGACGCGGTCGATCGTCCGCGCGCCGAGGGCGGCGCGCACGCGCGCGACCATCACCGCGGCGGACAGGCGCGGCCCCGAACGGACGCGCGCGCGCCAGCCCGTGCCCGTGATCGCGAGCTTCACGCTCGAGCCGCCGACGTCCACGACGAGGATCCGCATCACGCCTCCGGCCGCGTGGCCACCGGCCACCCCGCGAGTCTGGCATGCCCCGTGGGTCGGGCCCGACCCCGGGTCGCGGCCGCCCTCCCGGGACCGCGAGGCCCGGTGGCCGGCGGGCCTCGCGGTCCCGGGAAGAGGATCGGCGCGGCGCGGGACCGTGCCACGTCAGGTGCCCTTGTGGACGAGCATCGGCCGGAGCCGGCGCACGACCCGCACGAGGTCGGCCTGCGCGCGCAGGACGGCCCCGATCTCGCGGTAGGCCGAGGGCGCCTCCTCGACGAGGTCGCGCGCGCGGCGCGCGTCGAACGCGACGTCGCCCATCTCGCGACGCAGCGTGGCGACCGAGACGCGGCGGCGCGCCTCCCCGCGCGAGAGAACGCGGCCGGCGCCGTGCGAGCACGACGCCATCGCGGCGGCGGCCCCGCGGCCCTCGGTGTGGAACGACCACGTGCCCATGGAGCCCGGGACGATCCCGCGCTCGCCGGCCGCCGCGCTCACGGCGCCCTTGCGGTGCACGAGGAGCGCCTCCCCCGCGTGCGTCTCGCGACGCACGTGGTTGTGGAGGCAGCCGAAGCGCGAGCCCGGCACCGGACGCGCGCCGAGGACGTCGGCGAGGACGCCCGCGGTCGCGTCGAGCATGGCCGCGCGGCTCGCCTCGGCGTAGGCGAGCGCCCACGCGAGGTCGCCGAGGTAGGCGCGGCCGTCGTCGCCGTCGGCCGGGAGGCCGGGGAGACCGACGTCGGCGCGGCGCGCGCGGGCGTGGTGGAACGCGTGGATCGCGGGCCCCACGGCGCGCGAGCCGCTGTGCACCATGGCCCACAGCCGGTCGTCGGCGTCGGCCTGGAGCTCGAGGAATTGGTTGCCGCGACCGAGCGTCGCGAACTCCACGCGGCCGTCGCGCGCGGCCACCGTCGCGAGGGACGGGGCCGAGAGCGCGTCGGGGTCGAGTGGCGGCGGGAGCGCGACACGCGACGCGGGCCCGCCGCGGCGCACCGGTGGGACGGCGCGGCCGAGGCCGTCGAGGATCGTGCGCGCCACCGACGGTTCGCGGAGCGGGGCCGCGGGGACGTCGAACGCCTCCGCGGCCATCCCGCAGCCGATGTCGCGGCCGACCGCGTCGGGGAAGACGCGGTCGGTCGCGCCGGTCACGACGCCGACGCACACGCCGTCGGCGAAGTGGACGTCGGGGAGGACCACGACGCGCACGACGCCGGGCGTGCGCGCGAGGAGGTCGAGGGGGCCGCGCACCTCGCGCGGGAGCGCGCCCGCGAGCCAGGTCCGCACCGACGCGCGCGGGACGTCGGCGCTCATGCCGAGCCCCCTTCCCGCGCGACGGCGAAGACGAGGTCCGGGACGCGTCGGCGGCGGAGGCCCGCGGCGAGCTCCGCGCGCAGCCGGGGCCGGACGGCCTCGAGCCACGCGAGGAGGGACGACGGGACCGCGCCGGCGTCGAACGGCGCGACGACGACCCGGAGACGTGACGCGTCGGGCGCGGGCCCGACGGCGACGACGTGGCAGGAAGGGAGCGCCTCGTCGGCCGAGAGGCCGGCGAGCGCGAGGGTCAGGAGGCGGGCCACCTGACCGCAGAGACGATCGGTCGCGTGCGTGCCGTCGGGAGGACGGCCGGCGCGACGGAGGAGACGGGGATCGACCCCGTCGTCCTCGTGGAGGACGTGACAGGGCGGGGGCGACGTGCGCCTCCCGCGGCGGTGCTTCGACATGGACCTCGGGCCGAGCCGCGCGATGGGCGCGCTCGGGGCGTTCCCCGCCTCGGGCGGTGGACGACGGTCGGGCTCCCCGGGGATCCGCGACGACGGGCCCCATCGACCCGTGACCGTGCCGGCCCGAGGGCCGTTCACTCACGAGGCGTGCGGACTCACGTCGCCGACGATCGGCGGACGGCGGGGAAAGGGCGATCCGGCGGGTGAGGAGAACCTACGCCCGCGACGCCGGGAGGCTCGACGAGTGATCACGGAACGTCGGTGCAATCGGGTCCACGTCGGCCTCCTTCCCGCGACCGTGGCGAGGGCCTCGCCAGAGTTCGCACATGGATCATAGCCTCAGCGCGCGTGCCGGGCAAGGCGCCACACGCGCTCGCGTCGCCGAAGTCGGCGGCGGTCGTGCTCCCGGGACCGCGAGGCCCGGTGGCCGGCGGGCCCTCCGGACGATCGGGCATTCGCGCTTCCGCCCGCGAAGCGTCGTCAGCGCGGCAGATGGACGACGACGACCTCGTCGCCGTGGGATCCGGCATCGTCCGGATCGTCGCTCGGGGCACCCTCGTCATCCACGCGATCGGGACCGACGGACCACACGCGCGCCGGAGACCCCGCGGCGTACCGGAGCGGCCGACCCGTCCACGGATCCGTCGACACCGCCGGCAGGAACGCGGGGACCAGCGCGTCGAGGCGATCCGGGAACCGCCCGTGCGTGTCGGCGTGGAGCCGCAGCGCGAGCGCCGTGCGGGCGAGTCGCCAAGAGGTCGACAAGCGCAGGGCCTGTCGCAGCACCATCGGCACCGTGATCAGGTGCATCCCGGCGATCTTGTTCTCGACGCCGTCGGTGAGGACGATGGCCGCCTCGCGGGCGGCGTGCAGATCCGCGTCGCTCCCCACCTCGAGCGCGGCAACGCGGCTCCACGCGGCATCCCCTTCCTCGAGCGCGGCGGCACGGAAGACCCGCAGCGACCACAGGTGACGCCACCCGGTGTTGACGAACGCGTCCCCGTCGAGGTTACGAGCCGACCAGAGCCCGAAGAACGTCGTACGCTCCACGTCCACGTAGTCGGACCAGGGCAGCCGCGCTGCCTCCAGTCGGTCGAGGACGTCCGCGAGCTCGCGCGCCGCATCGACGGGCAGGGGTCCCGAAGCGGAGACCTCCGCGAAGCGTAGGAGACCGGCCCGCATCGGGGTCACACCCAGGAATCGTGGCAGCGCTCCGCCCGTCCGCTCGAGATCCGCGCCCAGCGCGATGAGCGCGGTGATCACGCGCAGCGCGGGGCCACGCTCGCCGCGCGCGACGTGCCGACGAACGACCGCTTCGGCCCAGAACGTGCCGCGACCCCGGCGCACCATCGGATCCAGCTCCGTTTTCCGGGCGACGCGATCGACGATTGGGGCAGGGGGACGGCTCGGCGCGCGAAGGACCGCGAGCAGCGCCTCGATCGGCTCGGGGTGGGCGGCGATGACCTGGTCCTGATGCTCCGGGGAGGCGTCGACCGGCGGATCGCCACGGGAGTGATCGACGTCCTCCGGGTCGCGGAGCGCGTCCTGGTCCCGCGGCGGCACGCGGTCGATCGCAGCGACAAAGCGGTCCGCCGCGTCCTCGGCCGAGGCCGATCCGTCGGCGGCGAGGAGCGCCGGCCGCCCGCGATCCCGCGTCTCCACCGAACCCCGCTCGCGCTCGAAGCGCGCGCGATAGGCCTCGATCGTCCGCACCGCTCGCGTGTGCACGACCGCGACGGTCGCGCCGGCCGCGAGCACCAGGGCGCCGAGCCCCCACGCGACGACGCGCACCACGCGGTGCCGGCGGCGCGCGGGCGTGGGGTCGAGCATCGGGTCGCCGGCTTCCGGTGGATCGTCGGAACCCGAGGTCATCGCAACCCTCCCCCGACGATGCTACCGGGCCGCGGGGATGCGGCGCGCCCCCGCCGGTTCGGCCCCCCCAACGGCTCCGATCGCCCGGCGCGCGGGGCCTATCGCCGGTCGCCGACCGGGAGGTCCTCGCGGAGCCGCAGGGGCAGCGTGCCGGGGATGCGCCCGCCCATCGACGCGACCCAGCGGCGCTGGCGCTGCGCGGGCGTCCTCCCGTCGTCCGGGCCGTCCGCCATCGACACGAGGACGTCGCGCTCGACGGGGGTGGACCACACCACCGTCCGCTCCACCATCCCATTCACGACCACCGCGATCGGCAGCCCGAGGTTGCGCGTCGAGAACGCACGGAACCCGCCTCGGTACTCGGGCTTGATCTCGAAGACCACCGCCTCGACCCCGGCCGCATCCCGCGCCGGCCGCACGTCGGATAGCGCCGCGCCGGAGAGGAGCTCGGCCCCTTCCGCGGGCAACTCGAGCACGGCGAAGTGCTCGGGCGACGTCGGCGGCTCGGCGGCTTCCCCGCGCCAGCGGCCCGCGAGGACGTAGCGCGGGTCGGACGGCACGTACCGCTCGCCGCTCTCCCGCGCGGCCGCGAAACGACCGACCTCGTGGACCTTGAAGGCCTCGAAGCCGTCCGCCGTGGCGGGGAACGCCACGCCCCCCGCGGCGGACGCGCCCGCCCAGGGGATCTCACGCGCGCGCCCGCCGTCGCGCGGCGGAGACGACGGGAGGACCTCCACGCGGAAGTCGAGCGAGCCCATGGGCTCCGACGTGCTCAGCCCCGCGACGGCCGCGCGGACGCGCTCGACGTCGCGGGGGTCCCTCAGCCCGATCTCGATCGCCGGCGTCTCCGGCACGACCGACACGCTCGCGCCGGTGACGCCGAGCTCCGCCAACCGGATCCCGATCACGTCGCGGGCGCGCTCGAACCGCGCCAGGTCGGACCCGCGGACCCCGCGGGCCGCGATGTACGGCTCGAGGACCCTCACGTACCGCAGGCGCGCCGGCCACACGGGCGCGACGCGCTCGCGCTCGCGCCGTGCGTCGCCGGCCACGACGACAGCGATGACCGCGGCCGCCGCGAGCGCGGCGAGCAGCATCCACAGGCTCGCGGTCCGGCGCGGGGTCACCGTGCGTCTCCTCCGGAGGCCGCGAGGATAACGCCGGCCACCGGGCCTCGCGTCACGGGGGGGCGTCTTCCGCCGCGTCCACCGAGCCGAAGGCGATCCCGAGCAACGCGACCATCCCGACGAGCACGCCCGACTGCACGAGGACGAGCACGGCGGTCACCGCCCCGGGCCCGCCGCCCACGGCGCGGACGACGCCGACGACCATGGCGAGCAGGACGGCGTTCGCGGCGTAGAAGAGGAGGTGGAGCAACAACACGCCCATCCCCCTCGAGCCCGCGAGGGTCGCGATGTTCGTCGCGGCGATCATCGACGCCGTGAGCGGCACGAGGGCGATCCAGCCCAGGAGGACCCACCCGAACGCGACGCCGCCCGCGATCGCGATCGCGAGGCCGTAGATCGCCTGGAACCCCAGCACGATCGCGGTCGGCACCACGATCTCGGCGGCGGCCACGGCCCAGCGCGGGAGCGGCAGCGCCTTGAGGGCGGCGAAGTGGCCCGTCTCGCCGCGGAAGTCGAAGGGGAGGGAGCCGGCGAGGAACAACGGGAACAGCGCGCCCATCATCAGCGGGAGCGCCGGGGACGCGTCGGCGGTCACGAGGCCGGGCACGAAGAGGATCAGCAGCATGACCGCCGCGAAGAAGATCGTGCGCGTGGAGCGCCGCGCCATGAGGGCGTTCTTCCAGGCGATGGCGCCCGCGCCGCGCCAGAGGCGCGCGGTCGGGGCGCGCGCCGCGCGGACCCTCCGGTCGCTGCCCACCGCCGCGGCCGCCGCGACCCCGCGCCCCCGCTGGAGGCGTTGGCGGATCTCGGCGGCCTTCGCGCTCAAGGTGATCGACGCCTCGAGGAACCCCACCTGCAGGAGCAGCGGCGGCACCAGCGACGCGAGCGCGACCGCGAGCAAGCCGAGGACGGGGCCCGCGACGCCGCCCGGCGCGTCGGGGGTCGCGAGGTCGCCGACGACGACGGCCGGCCAGAGGAGGATCCGCGCCACGGGCGCGTCCGAGGCCCCCGCGAGGACCCCTCGCAGCCCGCCGTGGTCGGTCACCATGGAGGCGAGCACGGCGACGAGCACGAGCGCCCCGACCACGGACACGAAGCGGACGGGGCCGCGCAGCCGCCGGTAGAGCGGCTCCCCGACGTGCAGCGCGAACAACGACGCGGTGACGCGGAGGTGCTGCGCGATCAGGCTGACGAGCGCGCAGCCGAGCCACACGATCCCCGGACGCGGGACGCGGCCCCCGAGGAGCAGGAGCGGCAGCGCCGCGCCGAACATCAGCGCCGGAAGGGCGCGGGCGAGGTGGTAGAGCACGAGCGACCGCGCGCGGAACGGCCCGGGGAACAGGAAGTCCACCTCGGCGAGCGAGAACGTGAGCCCCCGCTCGGCGAACCCCGACAGCGGCGCGAGCACGAGCATCAGGCCGAAGTACGCGCGGAGGACGGCGGCCGGGTCCACGGTCGCGTCCGCGAAGCCGCTCGACTCGCGCGTCGCCCCGAACGCGACGAACGCGACGAACCCCAGCGTGACGACGAGCGCCACGAGCCGCCGCGGCTGCCGGAGGCGCGCGAAGAACCGCCGGACGCCGTTGCGCGCCGTCGTGACGTACAGGTAGACGAGCGGGTGCGTCACGACGGCTTCGCGTCCGGGGACGGCGCGTCCGGGGCCTGGCGGGCCGGGTCGGTGACGGCGAGGAAGACCTCCTCGAGCGACGCGCTCCCCTCCGCCGCGACGGCGGCGCGGATCTCCTCGAGGGTGCCGAACGCCAGCCGTCGCCCGCGGTGGAGGATCAGCACGCGGTCGCACAGCCGCTCCACCAGCTCGAGCAGGTGCGACGACAGCAGCACCGCCGCGCCCGCCCGCGCGCGCGCGACGATCGACGCGCGCATGTCGCGGATCGCGCGCGGGTCGAGGCCCGTCAGCGGCTCGTCGAGCAGCACCGCCTTCGGCGCGTGGAGGAACGCGCACGCGATCGCCAGCTTCTGCTGCATCCCGCGCGACAGCGTCGAGCCGAGGTCGTCGCGCTTCTCGAACAGCTCCATCTCGCGCAGCAGCGCCTCGATTCGCGCCTCGTCCACCTCCACGCGGTACGCGAGCGCCGCGAACCGCAGGTGCTCCGTCACCGTGAGGAGGTCGAACGGGTGCGGCGTGTCGGGCACGTAGGCGAGCTCGCGCTTCGCCGCGACCGCGTCGCGCACGACGTCGTGGCCCGCGACGCGCAGCGTCCCGGCCTCGGGCTTCAGGATCCCGGCGATCGCGCGGAGCGTGCTCGTCTTGCCGGCGCCGTTCGGGCCCACGAGCCCGACGATCTCGCCGGGCCGCACCTCGAACGACAGGTCGGTGACCGCCGCGGTGTCGCCGTAGGACTTCGAGAACCCCGCGACCTCGATCATCGTGGCCCTCCCGGACCCGCCGCGCGGCGCGCCCCGGGAGAGCGTACGGGGGCGTCCCGCCCCCCGCCACGGGGGTGCGTCCCCCTCCCGGGACCGCGGGGCCCGGCCGCCGCCGTCGTAACGTTCCCGCAAGGTCGGGGGGCGAGGCTCGGGCGTCCCCTGGAGTCCCCCATGCGCCGCTGCCGCCGGACGGGCCTCGCGGTCCTCGCGCTGACGATCGCCTCCTTCGCCCCGCCGACGCCGCGCGACGTCGCCGTGGCCGGCCCCGGCGGCGAGCCGACCGCCGGCCCGTGGGTGCACCGCGTCGTGAGCGCGAGCAGCGCCGACGGCCTGACGTGGACCCGTGACGAGGGCGTGCGTTGGGCCCATGCGTCGGTGCCGTGCGCCGTCGCCGACGGCGACCGCGTCCTCCTCTACGCCGTGGACGCCGACCGCGGGCCGGGCCTCCGCGAGTCGACGGGGTTGCGCGTCTCGACGGACGGCCTCGCGTTCGCGCCGGCGCCGTTCACGATCGAGGGCCTGCCGGCCGCGAAGGCGCTCGACCCGTGCGTCGTGCGCACGGGCCCCGGCGCGTTCCGCCTCTACTACCTCGCGTCGGACGCGGACGGCGACCCGGCCGCGACGCGCGGCGACCACGAGATCCACGTGGCGCGCTCGACCGACGGCGTGCGGTTCGAGGAGGCCGGCGTCGCGCTGCGGCGGCCGGGCCTCGTCGACCCCGACGTCTTCCGCGTCGGCGACCGGTGGCTCTGCTACGCGTTCGCGCGCGGTCGCACCGAGATCGCGACCTCGGCCGACGGGCTCGTGTTCACGTACGAACGCGACCTCGACCTCGGGGGGTACGGCACCGTCGCGCCCGTCCCGCTCGACGACGGGCGGCTGCGGCTGTACGCGTTCGAGCAGGGGAAGGCCGGCGGCAACGCGATCGTGTCGTTCGTGTCGTCGGACGGGCTCGCGTGGACGCGGGAGGCCGGCGTGCGGCTCCAGGCGGCCGACGACGAGCAGCTGACCGACCCGTGGGTGGTCCGCTGGCAGGGCGGCTGGCGGATGTACCTGAAGACCGAGCCCCGCCGCGCCGAGCGTCGCGACCCGCGGGGACCGCGGGACGGCGGCCCGCCGCGGGGGGACGCGAGGCCCGGCCCGCCGCGCGGCGACGCGCCGCCGTTCGACGGCGCGGGACGCCCGAACCGCGACCGGACGGGCCCGTGGGACCACGACGTCGCGGTCGTGCGCGTGACGCCCGACGGGGCCGTCGCGCCCCTCGGCTCGTTCCCGCGCGCGGGGGTTGCGTCGCTCGCGCGCCTCTCGGACGGGCGGATCCTCGCGGCGCACCAGCACTTCCCCGAGGACGACGACGCCGCGTTCGACAAGGTCGCCGTGCGCACGTCGACCGACGACGGCGCGACGTTCTCCGCGCCGACCGTGATCCGCGTCGAGGGCCTGCCCGAGGGGATGCGCTTCCCCTTCGACCCGACGCTCGTGCCGCTGCCCGACGGCCGCGTGCGCCTCTACTTCACGTCGGTGCCCCTGCGGCCGCGGCCGGGCGCCGTGACACCGCCGGCCATCCACAGCGCCGTCTCGAAGGACGGCGTGGCGTACGTCGTCGAGCCGGGCGTGCGGTTCGCGGTCGAGGGCCGCGCCGTGGTGGACTGCGCCGTGGTGCTGCACCGCGGCGTGTTCCACCTCTACGCGCCCGACAGCGGGACCGGCGCGCCGCCGCGCGGCGGCGCGATGCCGCCGGAGGCCGACCGGCCGCGGCCCGGCGTGGGCTACCACGCGACGAGCGCGGACGGCCTCGCGTTCACGCGGCAGGCCGACGTGTCGGTCGCGGGCCGCGGGCGCTGGCTCGGCAACGCGCAGTCCGACGGCACGACGATCACGTTCCTCGGGACGGGCGAGCGCGGCCTCTGGGCCGCGACCAGCGCGGACGGCGCCACCTGGTCGGCGCCGACGGCATGGAGCGACGTCGGCGTGGCCGACCCCGGCCTCGTGCGCCGCCGCGACGGCGCGTGGCTCGTCGCGGGCACGGGCCCGCCGCGCCGCGGGTCCGCGACGCCGCCGAACGGCCGGGGCGGTCCCGCGCGGCCGCCGACGCCGGTCCCCGACGACGGCCCGGATGCCCCGGACGCGCCGGGCGAGCCCGCGCGCCCGCCGCGCTGACGCCGCGTCGTCAGCGCCGCCAGCGCAGCGTCCACGTCGTGACGCGGCCCGCGCGCACGACGAGGGTCGTGGGCGGCAGCGGCACGGCCCCGAGACGCGCCTCGAGCACCACCTCGCCCGGCGGGAACGGCCCGAGCATGGTGCCCGGCCGGACGCCGACGGTGAACGCCGCGGTCGGGGCCGCGCCCTCGTTCGGGTTGGGCTCGGGGCGGCCGCTCGGCCGCGAGCCGCCCACGGAGAGCAGCGGCAGGCCGTCGGCGCGGCGGACGGCGAGGGCGCCGAGGCCGCTCTCGGGGTTCGGGTCCGGCACCACGGCGATGTAGCCGCCGCGCTCGACCTCGGGCCTCCAGTCCCCCGCGGACGGCGGCGGGCCGGGCCGGCTCACGAAATCGCCGGCGACGAGCCACACGCCCGCGGCGCGCCGCCAGCCGGGCCCGAGCAGGTCCCGCGGCGGCTTCGGCGTCTCCTGTCGCACCTCGGGACCGCCGTCGGACGCACGCGGGTCACCGCCCTCGGCGAGGAACCCCGCGCCCCCCCACGCGACCGCGAGGAGCGACCCCGCGCCCGCGGGCACGCGCGCGAGGTCGAGCGGCAACCCGCCCTCGTCGCCGGCGGACGGGTCGTGACGGAGCACGATCGTCGTCTCGACGGTGCTCCCGGGACCGCCCACCGTCGCCGTCGCCTCGCCGGGCACGAGGCCCGGGCCCGACCACGAGACCCGCGCGAGCCCGGGCGTGCACCGCTGCTGCGAGGCCGGCAGGCCGCCGCCCGCGAGGTCCACGTCGAGGTCCTCGTCGCGCGCGCCGCGGCGGCCCGGCAGCGTGAAGCGCAGGCGCGCGCGCAACCGTGCCGCGGGCCACGGCGTGGGCTCGAGGCGGAACGTGAGGTCCCACGCGCCGAGCACCTCGCGCACGAGCCGCACCTCGCCGCCACCGCGCACGGTCGCCGGCGTCGGCACGAACCGCTCGTCGCCCGCGCCCATCATCATCGTGGCCTTCGACCCGCCGAAGTCCATCTCGATGAGGTGGTAGACGTCGCCCTCGACGTCGTACGACGCGTTCGTCGGCAGCGGTGGCGACGTGGCGCGGCCCGGCACGCTGTCGAGCGAGGCCTCGACGACGTCCCACGGCCGCTCGCCGCGCCCCGGGAACGAGCGGGCCGGGCCGTCGCCGCGCGGCACGAAGCGCAGCCCGCCCCGCAACCCCGACGCGGCGCCGTCGGCCGCGCCGGGCTCGCCCTCGGCGATCACCGTGATCGGCGCGCACGGCGGCAGCGCGACGTCCACGCGCGTCGGCGCGCCGCCGTCCACGCGCACCCCCTCGACGAGCACGAACGCGCCGGGCCACGTGACGCCGACGTCGTAGCGACCCACGGCGGGCACGCGCAGCCGCGCGGGCACGCCCGCGGCGACCACGACGTGCGCGACGCCGAGCTCGGCGTCGGCGCCGGACGCGCCCGCGGGCAGCGCGTAGGCGGTGCCCTTCCAGTCGTCGGGCACGCCGGCCGCGCCGCGCACGAGCACCTCGACGACGGGCAGCTCGTCGCCGAGCGCGCCGCCGTCCGGGTCGACGACGGCCCGGCCCTCGGGGACGTCGCCGGCGCGCGTCGCGGCCTCGCGCAACGGGGCGTCACCCGACGCGCGGCCCCGTCCCCGGGACGCGAGGCCCGGTGCCTCGGCGTCGCGCGCGGCGGGCCGGGCCTCGCGTGCCTCGCGCGCGACCGCGTCGTCGGACGGCGCGACGTCGCCGGGCGCGCGCACGACGAACCACGTCACGAGGGCGCCGAACACGGCGCCGACGGCGAAGGCGAGGGGCACGGCACGAGCGGGCATCCCCGCAGCGTACGAGGAAGGGCGGCCCGGCGTCGGCCGGCGCCGCGGACGGGGGTCCGTCCGATGTGCGCGGATCTCATCCGGGACTCACGGGGGTCTCACGGCGCAGGGCTAGGGTGCCCCGCGGTCACGACGAAAGCGTCGAGGCCCCGACGGTGGGTCCGAGGAGCGGACGCCGGCGCGGTCGCGACGCGCAACGGAGGTCCGCCATGTCCATCCGCGTCCGTTCGAAGTGCCTGTTCCCCGCGCTGCTGCTCGCCGGCGCCCCCTGGCTCTCGGCGTGCGGCGGCGGCGGCGCCACGGCCGAGGCGGCCGTCACGCCGGTCGAGGAGACGCCCGTCGAGGAGGTGCCGCCGGTCGAGGAGCCGCCGCCGGTCGTGGACTCGCCGCTCGACACCCAGCTCGCCGGGCTCGCCGCGCAGGCGGGCGCCGCGCCCATGGCGGCGCCGGTCGCGCAGGACCCCGACCTCGTGGCGCTCGGCCAGGCGCTGTTCTTCGATCGCGTGCTGTCCGGCAACCGCGACATCAGCTGCTACACCTGCCACGACGTCGACTTCGGGACCGGCGACGGCCTGTCGGTGTCCATCGGGACCGGCGGGTTCGGCAAGGGCGCGGACCGCGTCGTCGACCGCGGCCGGCTCATCGCGCGGAACGCGCCGTCGCTGCTCCGCATCGCGGGCCAGCCCACGATGTTCTGGGACAGCCGGGTGCTGCGCCGGCCCGACGGCACGCTCGGGACGCCGTCGGCGGTGCTGAACGGCCCGACCCCGACGGCGGCGACGATCGCGTCGCGGCTCGGCAGCGCGCTGGCGGCGCAGGCGCTCTTCCCGCTGCTCTCGCACGACGAGATGCGCGGGCAGCCCGGCGAGAACGAGCTCGCCGACGCGCCGACCGACCTCGAGGCGTGGGCGCGGGTGATGCGGCGCCTCGTCGGGACCGACGACGGCGCCGAGCCGGGCATCGCCGGCTACCGGCAGCTGTTCGCGCTCGCGTTCCCGGAGGTCGTGCGCTGGAGCGACTACGACGTCGGGCACGTGGCGCAGGCGATCGCGGCGTTCGAGGTCGCGGCGTTCGACACCCGCGGCGCGCCGTTCGACGCGTTCCTCGCCGGGACCCGCGCCGCGATGACCGACGCGGAGAAGCGGGGCGGCGTCCTCTTCTTCGGGCGCGCGGGATGCGCCGCGTGCCACCGCGGGCCCGCGCTGACCGACGGGCAGCACCACGCCATCGGCGTGCCGCAGGTCGGGCCCGGGCACGACTTCGCGCTCGAGGACACCGGCCGCGCGTTCGTCACCGGCGACCCCGCGGACGTGTACCGCTTCCGCACGCCGGGCCTGCGCAACGTCGCGCTCACCGGCCCGTGGATGCACGACGGCGCGTACACGACCCTCGGCGCGGCGATCCGGCACTACCGCAACCCGCGGCAGAGCCTGTTCGCGTACGACGCCCGCCAGCTCGCGCCGGCCCTGCGCACGCTGGTGGACACCGACCCGCTGCGCCAGGACGCCCGCGCCCGGGCCATCGACGCGCGGGTCCGCGGCGGCGTGCGCCTCGACGACGCCGAGGTGGCCGACCTCGAGGCCTTCCTCGGCAGCCTGACCGACGCCGCGGCCGTCGACCTGTCGGCCGCGGAACCGGAGACCGTCCCGAGCGGCCTCCCCATCGACGACGCGTGACGCCGACGCGGGACGTCGTCCGCCCCGTGGGCCCGGGCCGCGCGCCCGGGCCCGCGGGGGCCCGCTCACCTCATCACGGAGCGGAGCAGGAGCCGGTGCGGCGGGACGGGGTCCTTCGGCGCGTCCATCGGGACCGCGGAGCGCTCGTCGCCGGCCTGGTGGTCGATCCAGAGGTCCACGGGGCGGATCACCGCGCGCGCGTCGTCCCACCCGACGATCAGTTGCACCTGCAGGCGGGACCGGTCGACGCGGTACCAGGTGTTGCCCTGACGGCGCCACATCGTCTCGCGGCGCCACGCGCTCGACGGGATCCGCGTCGCGAGCACGACGGCGTCGGGCTGGAGGCGCTTCCACGCCGCGGCGGCCTCGGCCTCGAGCGCGGCGCGGTCGGCCCCCGCGTACGCGTCCGGCGGGAGGACGTTGGCCTCGACGATCTTCGCGGCGAGCGACGCCTGCGTGGTCGCGAGGTCGGCCTTCGCCTTCGCGAGCCGCTCCGCGGCGGCCGCGCCCGCCTTCGCGTCGAGGGCCGACAGGAGGACCACCTCGCCCTCGACCACGTCCACCTGCTGCGGGATGCCGCCGCCGAAGAACGCGGGCTTCTCCTCCTTCACCGCGGTCTCGACGAGGCGCCCGAGGGCCGCGAACGCCGCGTCCACGGCCGCGGGCGCCGCCGCGCGCTGCGCGTCCGTCGCGGCGCCGAACCTCGCGAGCGCCTCGCCGCAGAACCGCGCCGCGCCCTCGACCCGGCGCCCGTCGTCGGTCCGCTGCCGGACGAGCGCGGCGTACGCCTTCACGAGCCGCTCGTGCTCCGCGACCGCCGCGGGCAGCTCCGCCACCAGCGCGGCCGCGCGGCGGCGGTCGCCGCCGAACGTGTTCGCGGGGTCGCCGTAGGCCTGCCCGAGCTCCTGCAGGCGGCGGACGTCCGCGTCGAGCGTCGGATGGGTCGCGGGATCCACGAGCACCTGCAGGCGCTCATGGAGCGGCTTCAGCTTCGCCTCGGAGGTCGCGAGCGACGCGAGGCCCGCCGCGAGCTCGTCGCGCGCGGCCTTCACGCCCGCGCCGTCGGCGGGCAGCGGGTCGAGGTGCGCGCGGGCCTGCGCCGCGCGTTCGCGCGCCTTCGCGACGGTGTTCAGGGCGGCGGCGATGCGGCGGTGATCGAGCGCGTCCGGGTCGGCGGCGGCCGCGGCCTCCTTCGCGACCTCGTCCACCGCGGCCGCGAGCCCGACCACCTCGCGGACGTGGAACGTCCCGTCGGCGAGCGCCTTCGCCTGGACGTGGTCGAGCTTCGTGCCCGCCCCCGTCGCGGGGGCGGCGGGCGCCGCGCCCATGCGGGCCTCGAGGGCCGCGATCGAGGCCGCCGCGGCGTCGAGGCGCCCGACCAGCGCCGCGACGTCGGCGTGGTCGGCGGGCAACGCGCGCAGGGCCTCGCGTGCCTGGGGCACCAGGCTCGCCGGCGAAGCGAGGCGCGTCTGGACGAGCCGCGCCTTCGCGGGCGGGATGCGGCCGTCGCCCGGGCCCGCGGCCTGCTGCGCGAGCGTGACGTTCGTCTCGATCTGCTTCACCGACGCGGCGAGCGCGGCGAGCCGCTGCTGCTGCGCCGCGTCGAGGTCGCCGGCGACGGCCGAGGGCGCGGCGACCGCGGCGACGACGGCGAGCACCGCCACGGCGAGGGCCGCGGCACGACGGGGACGACGGGAACGGGCCTCGGGAGCCATGGTCACCTCGGCCCGCGACGATACCGGGCACGCGGCGATCCCGACAACCTCCCCACCGCGCACGGCGACCCGCGCGCCACGCGTCGGTCGCG